>CAZHQU010000012.1:0-16876 GCA_964534245.1 uncultured Coprobacillus sp. | reverse complement strand
AAAATTTTATTGGATGTTTATACATTTCTGTAGCATAAAGCTGTAAAAGTCAGGAAAAGAATTGAAAATAAATATGATATCAAAATTTAATATTTGGTATAAATAATATAATAAATCTAATTGTTTTGAATTAATGTTAGAAATATGATATAATATATAAGAAAATTATAAATGGGAGGTTTTGATATGTTATTAACATGTAAAAATCTTAAATGTCAATATGGTGAAAAAGTATTATTAGATGATATTACTTTTAGTATAAGGAAAACTGACAAGATTGGTTTGATTGGTGTTAATGGTACTGGTAAGAGTACTTTGCTTAGTGTGCTTGCTGGAGTGCGTGAACCTGATAGTGGTGATATTGAGCATATTGGGAATGTTCGTATTAGTTATATGCCTCAAAACTTTAACATCAATGAGAATCTAACAACTATGGAATATATATCTGAAGTAGTTAAAGGTAGTGAAACTGCTTTATATGAAGCTAAGGCTATTCTAACTAAACTTGAGGTTTTTGACTTTGATAAGAAGATTAAGGACTTATCAGGTGGAACTAAAAGAAAGATTGTTATGAGTGCTGCTCTAGCGAAACCTTGTGATTTATTAATTTTAGATGAACCAACGAATCATCTTGATTGCGATATTATTGAATGGCTTGAGAAGTATTTATCTAAGTTTAATAAAGCTATATATTTAGTGACGCATGATAGATATTTCTTAGAGAAAGTTGTTAATAAGATTGTTGAACTTGATCATGGTAAAATCTATGAATATGAAGCAAATTATTCTAAATATTTAGAACTTAAAGCAATGAGAGAAGAAGCTAGTTTAGCTAGCGAGAGAAAAATTAATGCTTTCTTAAGAAAAGAATATGAATGGATTAGAAGAGGTCCTCAGGCTCGAGCAACCAAAGATAAAAAGAGAATAGAAAAATATGAAGAGTTATCTTCTCAAAAGAAAGTTGTTGAGAAGAAACTTGTTATAGATAGTTCTTACTCAAGACTTGGGAATAAAACTATTGAATTTATTGATGTTTCTATGTCATATGAAAAAGAATTATTTAGTAATGTTAACTTTAATTTAGATCGTGATGCTAGAATTGGTGTCATTGGGAAAAATGGTAAAGGTAAATCAACATTCTTAGATATTCTATGCAGATTAAAGCTCCCTACAAGTGGTACTGTTGAGATTGGTCAAACTATTAAGTTCGGATATTTCAAACAAGAAAATACAGAACTTAATCCAAATGAGAGAGCTATTGATTATATTAAGAATATAGCAAGTGTAGTTAAAACTAAAAAAGGAACTATTTCAGCAACCCAAATGCTTGAAAACTTTTTGTTTGAACCATACACATATATTGGAAAATTATCAGGTGGTGAAAAGCGTAGACTTCTACTTTTAGGCGTCTTAATGAGTTCACCTAATGTATTATTACTCGATGAACCAACTAATGACTTAGACATTACCACATTAACGATTTTAGAAGATTATCTAAATGATTTTGAAGGTATAGTTATTATTGCTAGTCATGATAGATTCTTACTGGATAAAACTGTCGATAATATTTTCTTAATTGAGGATGGATTTAAGAGATTTAACGGAAATTATTCTGATTATTTAGAAATTAAGAAAAATGAAGTAAAAGTTAAACAAAATACATCAAATAAACAAAACTCAAATTTAACTCAGAAACCTAAGAAAGTTAAACTGAATTACTATGAGGAAAAAGAGTTTAGTACGATTCTAGATGAAATAGATGAACTAGAAACAAACATTAATAGAATTAATGAAGAGATTAACGTGCATTATGCTGATTATGAAAAATGCAAAGTGTTAATGGAAGAAAAAGAAGAACTAGAGAAAAAGTTAGAGTATAAAATGGAAAGATGGGAGTACCTATCAACAAAAGCTGATAATAACTAATATAATATTATATAATATAGATAATAATTTGAGGTATATTATGAAAAAATGTTTTACTATTAATTGCATGAGAAGAAGTGAAGACTTTGATGGTTATGAAAAAATAATCAAAGATGGTCTATATCAAGGTGTAGAATTATTCTATCCATATAATACAAGTGAAGGACAAAGAGCGCTATATGATACAAGAGTAAAGAAAATAATTGATGAACTTAATCCTGAAGTAGTACTACATTTACCTCATGGGCATAATAATGACTTAATCGGAACAGATTCAAGTGAAGTAGTAAAGAGATTTAAAGATGCAATTAGTTATGCTCATAACTTTGGTGCTAAAAAGCTTACTCTTCATTTAGGTTCATATAAGGAATACAGCACAAGAGTTGATGCTATAAATGATGTTGTACTTGTTGTAAAAGATTTATGTGAATATGCTTATTCAATTAATAATAACCTAAACATAATGATTGAAAATATGCCAGGATTTAATGAATTAGGCTATAGCCCTGAAGAAATACTTTACATCATTAAAAGAGTTGATATGCCTAATATTAAGTTTATACTTGATACTGGTCATGCTCACTGCAGCAAGTACCCAGTAAAAGAATATATAAATCTATTAAAAGATTATTTATATCATATTCACTTTAGTGATAATAATGGTGAACGTGATGAACACAAAAGAGTAAACTCAGGAACTATAGATTTTAATGAAGTATTCACTGAACTTAATAAGATTGGTTATAAAGAATTACACTGTATGGAAGTAATATTTAAAGAATATACTGATTTAATTGAATACGCAAAAGACATCGATATTTATGACAAGTTTTATAAATAAGAAACAATAATTTGCTTGTTTAATATGTTAAAATATAGTATAATAATTGTATAAAGTATGGAGATAAATATGAGTAAAATTGGGATAATTGCTGATACAGCATGTGACTTAACAAAAGAATTAATTATCAAAAATAATATAGAACTAATTCCGTTTTATGTGAATGTAAATGGTAAAGAATATTTATCAGGAAAAGATATAACTGTTGAAGAATTATTTAAATATGCTGAAAAACATAAAGCAATTCCAAAGACAAGCCAAATATCATTTATAACATTCATGGAAGAATTTAAAAAGTATTTACAAAAATATGATGAGATTATTTACATTGGATTAGGATCAAAAAGTTCAGGAACATTTAACAATGCAAGACTTGCTAAAGAAGAACTTAATAGTGATAAAATTTATTTAATTGATTCACAAAACTTATCAAGTGGAATAGGTTTACTTTTACTTAAAGCATGTAAATTACGTAATTTAGGTAAATCATGTATTGAAATAGTAAAAGAAGTTCAAAGATGTGTTCCATTAGTAAGAACACAATTTGCGATTAATACTTTAGATTACTTACACTGGGGCGGAAGATGTAGTGGAACAACTCATTTATTTGGAAGTTTATTAAGAATTAAGCCAATCGTAAAAGTTGTAGATGGAACAATGATAGTAGCTAAGAAACCAATTGGGAAATTTGAAAAAGCATTAAAAGTAATGATAGATATGGTACGTGCTGAAAAAGATAATATTGATCCAGATAATATAATGATAACTCATTGTTTGGCAGACGAAGACGCTCAATATCTAAAAAAAGAAATTAGTGAATTTGTAACGACAGATAGCATTCATGAAACATATGCTGATGTTATAGTATCTGCCCACTGTGGACCAAGAACAATTGGTATTTTATATATCTTAGAAAAATAATATTAAGTTTAATATAAGGCACATTTAAAATGTGCTTTTTATATACTTTAAATAGAGGTAACTTATGAATAATAATATTAATATCAAAAAATTTAAGAAAAATATGTTTTTAGATTATGGATATAGTAGCACATCCGAAGAAAAGATGAAACTAATCAAAGCAAATGGTTTTGATGGTATATTCTTATTTGCTGATGATTCATTTGAAGAAAATGTAAAACTTGCTTCAAAATATGGATTAAATATCGAAACAATTCATTTACCATTTCAAAGAGTTTGTAACTCTGTATGGGAAGAAGGATTAGATGGTGATAACTATACTGATCTAATAATGAACTGGATAGATAAAGCATCTAATAATAATATTGATAAAGTTATATTCCATTTAAGTCAAAGCAATACTCCCCCACAAATGACTGAGTTAGGGTTTACTCGCATAAAGAAAATATTAGAACATGCAAAAGAGAAAAAAGTATTTGTGGCTTTTGAGAACTTAAGAAACTTAGAATACCTAGAAGCAACAATGGACAGATTTGGTTTAGGAGATAATGCTATATGCTGTTTTGATGTTGGTCATGCAAGCTGCTTCAGCAAAAACATTAAAACATATGACTTTCCTAGATATAAAGGATTAATCAAATGTTTACATATTCACGATAACCATGGTGAAAAAGATGAACATTTATTACCATTTGAAGGATCAATTGATTATGAAGAAGTATTTACTAAACTAAAGAAAATAGGTTATGATGGAGAACTCACGTTAGAAGTTATAGGTAAACACCCAGCATATACTGAAGAAGAATATGTAAAAAAAGCTAAAGAAGCACTAGATAAAATAGAAACTTATTTATTATAATAAAATTATTATAACAATTTAGAAAGGACTAAATATGAGAAAGGTAGAAATATTAGCTCCTGTTGGGAATATAGATGTGCTACACGCAGCAATATCTGCTGGAGCTAATGCTGTATACCTTTCAGGTAAAAACTTTGGTGCTAGAGCATTTGCTTTAAACTTTACTAATGAAGAGCTAGTAAGCGCAATAAAATTATGTCATTTATATGATGTTTTAGTTTATATTACTATTAATACTGTAATATTTGAAAATGAAATTGATGAAGTAATCAAGTATATAGATTTTCTTTATGAAAATGATGTTGATGCTGTGATTATCCAAGACTTAGGCTTAGCAAGTATTATTCATCATCGTTATCCAAATATGCAAATGCATGCTTCAACACAAGTTAATGCTCAAACAGTAAATGATTGTAAAGCATTAAAGAAGTTAGGCTTTTCTAGAGTAATATTAGGTAGAGAAGTAAGTTTAGATGTAATAAAAGAAATAAAAGCAAATGTTGATATTGAAATAGAAGTATTTGTTCATGGATCATTATGTATCTCTTATTCTGGAGGATGCTTCTATAGTAAACTTTTAGGAGGAAGAAGCGGTAACCGTGGAAAATGTGCTCAACCATGTAGAAAGAAACACACTTTTGATGGTAAATCAAAATACTTCATCAGTCCCAAAGACCTAATGACTATTAATAAATTAGATGAAATAACTGATTATGTTGATAGTTTAAAAATTGAAGGAAGAATGAAGAGCAAAGAATATGTTTATTATTCAGTTCAAAGTTATAAGAAAACTTTAAATAAAGAAAAAACAGAAGATACAATAAATAAAATGAAAGTAGCTTTTAATAGAGGATTTACTAAAGGATTTATTTGTAATGAGAAAAATGAGAATATAACTGATGTAAATAGTTCTAATCATAAAGGTGTATATATCGGACAAATTGTATCAAAAGATCATAAAGAGTTTGATAAAGTAAATATTAAACTAACATCAGAACTAAAGATAAATGATTCAATAAGAATTGTAGGAAATAATAAACAAGGTGAAATGCATGAAGATGCAATAATAGTTAACCAAATGTATATTAATGGAAAACTAGAGAAAGTTGCTAAAGCAAATAGCATCGTAACACTAAGACTTCATAAAAATATGAATGTTTTAGATAAAGTATATATGACTAAAAGAGAAGAAGAATTCGCTTTAAATAAAATACAATTATCTGGAGAAGTTTATTTAAAAAATAATAAATTAAATCTAGATTTCACGGATGGAATAAATAGAGTCATTAAAACACTTGATTATGAGATAAGTGAGAAATCATTAGAAGATAGAATTAAAGAGCAAATTAACAAAACAGGATCAACTCCTTTTGCATTTGAATCTTTAAAAGTTAATGCTAAAAATTGTTATGTTCCAATTAAAGAAATAAATGAGATAAGAAGAACAGCATTAGATGAATTAATTAGTTTAAGAGAAAAGAAAAACTTGAAACGAAAAATTAATGAAAAAGTTTTATATTTAGATAAGCTAAATACAGACATAACATTTAATAAATATTCAATTTGTGTAAGTTCAGATAAACAGCTAGAAATTATTCAAAAATATAATAAAAACATTGAATTTGATTTATACTTAAGACATAACAGTAAGAAAATAGATAATTATATAAAATACTTACCAAGAGTAAATTCAAAGAAATTAGAACATAAACAAAATGAATCAAATGACTATACAGTAGGTACAAATATTGGTTCAGTAAGTTTTATTTCATCAGTATATGCTAATGTTACTAATAGTTATACAGTCAGAGTACTTGAATCACTTGGTGTTAAGAAAATAGGATTATCTATTGAGATGTCTAAAGAGAACATTATAGATTTAATAAAAAGTTATCGCAAAAGATACAATGAAACTCCTAACCTAGAAGTAATGGTATATGGATATTATCAAATGCTTTATATGAAACATTGTTTTATCAATAAAGAATATGGATATAAGAATCTTCACTGTAATAAGTGTAAAGAAAAATTATATTTTGATGAAGAATATAGAGTATTCGGTGATGAGAATTGTCATTTAGCAGTGTTATATAAAGAACCTGTTAATTTAACAAATGAAATAAACAGTTTAGAAAAAGCTGGAGTTAAGCATTTCTTGTTTGACTATACAGTTGAAGATGAAACTGATATATTAGAGTTAGAAGATTATAAAGAAATAATCGATAAATATTATGGATGTTATAAATAGAGGTAATTATGAAATCATGGATTAAATTAGATAACGCCGCAAAGATTTTCCCGAGTACCTCAAGTAAATCAAGAACTAATTTATTTAGAATTTGTTTTTCACTAAATGAAGAAGTAGATCCTGCTTTATTACAAGAAACACTTAATGAAGTTATAAAGAGATTTAAGATGTTCAAACAAAAGCTTAAAAGCGGATTATTTTGGAACTATTTTGAAGAAAACAAATTATATCCATTAGTTGTTGAGGAAAGTGCATATTTACTTGAACCTTTTGATAAGTACGCATCTCGTGGATACTTATTTAGAATAACATATTATAAGAATAAAATTGGGATTGAAATGTTCCATGCTTTAACTGATGGTTATGGAGCAATGCAATTCTTAAAAGCTATAGTATATGATTATTTAGTATTAAAGGGCAATAAGATAAATGACGAGGGAAAAATCTTATTTGACTTAGAATCTACATATGAGGAAAAAGAAGATAGTTTTCAAAAGATTTATAAAAAACAAAAGAAAACAGATATGTCTGAAGTAAAAGGAGCTCATATAAAAGGTACTAAGTATTCCGATAATTATATCGGAGTGATAACAGGAATTATCCCAAAGGATAATTTTAAAGAAGTTTTGAAAAAGTATGATTGTTCTTACACACAATTATTATGTGGTGTAGTTAACTATTGTGCCTCAAAACATGATTATATGTTAGATAATAAGAAACGTCCATTTCAAGTGTTTGTTCCTGTAGATTTAAGAAGAAAATATACTTCTAAAAGTTTAAGAAACTTTTCAATGGTAGTGAAGACATCAATTAAACTATCAAAAAGTTATTCATTAGAAGATTATATTAAAATGTGCAAAGAGCAATTAACTGAAAATCTAAAAGATGAAAACTTATTGCCTAGAGTTGCTGGAAACGTGAAGTTAGAAAAAATGTTTATTTTAAGAATTGTTCCATTATTCATTAAACAAATTGCTTTCAAGATTGGATATAATCGCATGAGTACAAAGGCTATTAGTTTTTGTATTTCAAATCTTGGAGAAGTGGATTTTCCTGAAGATATGAAAAAATATGTAAAGAAAGTTACATTTGCTAATGGTACATCAAATGAAGCCCCAATTAATCTAGGTGTAACATATTACAATAATAATGTTTACTTAACTCTATCTTGTTCAATTATCGAAAGAGATATTCAAAGAGAATTCTTTAGAGTATTATCTAGTTTAGGATTAGATATTACAATAGAGAATAATGACTTGGAGGAATAGTATGAAATGGTGTGAACAATGTAAAGTACATGTTAATACAGATCGTAAAGTTTGTCCACTTTGTTTTAATTCATTAAACGAAGAGGAAAGCTTTGATGATTATCAACCTTATCCAAAGAGAAAAGTGAAAAAGAAAAAACCAAAGATAGCATATAAGATATTTCTATTCTTATGTATTATCTCAGTACTCGTAACCGCAATCATCAACTTTACAACGCATAAAGAAGGTGAAAGCTGGTGGTCACTATTCGTATTCTTTGGAGTACTATATGTGTTTACTTTAGTAAGAAGTACAATTCTGTCTAGAATATACATTATAAAAAGATTAGTTATTCAAGAGTTAATTATATCTGTATTGTTATTTGCTGTGGATAGTTTAGCAGGTGACTTAGGATGGTCATATACTATTGTAATACCACTCGTTATAGCTAGCACTAATTGTGCAAATGCAATGATAATGATGATAAATCATAAACACTTTGGTGATGGATTTATCGCAATGTTATTCTCACTTCTATTAGGATGTATTCCTTTTAGCTTACAATTATTTAATATAATTGAGGCTGAGGGCTTGTGGGCACCGCTTGTATCAGCGTGCTTCTCAGTTTGTGTCCTTGCGGGAATATTTATCTTTGGCGGTAGAGTGAGTAAGGAAGAACTTGAAAAGAGATTTCATGTTTAAAAATATTTATAAAGTTATTATAAATATATAATTTAGATATAGAATAAAGACTATAAATTGGAGAAAATATGGCAAAGAAAAGAAAAAAGAAAACAAATAAAGCTAAAAAGATATTTCTTGTTATTGTACTATTAATAGTAATAATTGCTGCCACTGTAGTTGTTGTTCCAAGACTTGGAAAAGTTGAAGAAGCATCTTTAGAACTTGATAAAATTGAATTAGCTTTTAATAAATTATTAGAAGAAGATGTTGATGAAAGTCTTGATTTTAGCTCTATTACAAGTGATTTATTTAACTTAGTTTGGTCAACTAATAAAGAAAATGTAATTGATAAGACTGGTAAAGTTACAAGACCAACTTACTTATCTGGTAATGAAAAAGTAACAATAACACTTGATTGTGAAGTTAAAAGTGAAGGTTTAGATGGTATAGTATTTGGCTTTTTAGGAGTAAGTGGAAATACATTTACTAAAGAAGTTAAAGTAATTAGCCTTCCAATGAGTGATAATGAAAAGATAGATTTATTATATAATGAATTAAGTTTACCTCAAACAATTTATGCTAGCATGTTGCTTCCAACACAGCTTACAACTTATGAAGGAGCAAGCATTAGCTGGGAAAGTAATAATGAATCTGTTCTAAAAAACACTGGTGAAATGGTTTCTACCGGAGAAGTTACTCTAAAAGCAACTATTAAATTAGGTTCTAATCAAAAGGAAAAAGAGTTCATAATTAGCTGTAATAATGAGTTAGTTATTGAAGAAATTAATTATAATTTTGATGATTATAGTGACAATTCATATGGTGAAACAGGATATAAAGCGGTGACTTTAGTTAACTCTTTAAACGAAAATGGATCAGTAAAATTCAAGGTTCAAAGCGGTGATGGTAGTGGTTATATCATTACAAATAATGTAATTGATAATGCTAAGAAGATATCATTTGATTATAGTTATTATAATGGAAGTGGTTCATATACTAAAGCGACTTATGTTAAACTTTTAGAATCAACTGATAATAATCTATGGACTGAAGTTAAAACTGAAACATTAATGGATAATGAAATTCATCATTTTGAATACGATTGTTTAAGTAAATTATGCTATTATAAAGTAGCAATTGAGACAGAATATTCAGAAAAAATGGTGATAATTGATAACTTAAAAGCGGAAAGATTCCTTTGTGAAAGTGACATTAAAGATAGCTTAATAATCCCAGAAAATGTTAATTCTAACGTAAATTTACCATTCACAACTAAGTATGGTGGAGTAGTAACTTATGTTTCCTCAAGTAGTGCACTAACAAGTTCTGGTATTGTAACACTTGGAAATGAAACTCAAACTGTTACATTAACTGTTAAAGTAACAGGATTTGATTTTGAAGTTTCATATGATGCAATAGTTAAAGTAAGTGGATTAAACCAAAAAACACCAATTGAAATTAACTTTATTGATGTTGGTAAATATGGACATAGTGACTGTGGAGAATCTATTTTAATTAAGTATGAAAATACAGAAATTTTAATAGATGCTGGTGATAGATATGATGATACATTTAAAGCTATCAAGGAAGTTTTAGATGTAAAACTTGAAGATGGTGTTTTAGAATATGCAATAGCAACACATCCTGATAGTGACCACATAGGAAGTATGGATAATGTTATTAGCACTTATGAAGTTAAAAACATAATTAGATTTAATGGTACTGCCACAAGTGGTGTGTATAGTGACTTCGATACAGCTGTTAATAATGAAAATGCTGATGTATGTTATGTAAATGATTCATTAAATAATGCTAATGGATGTAAGAAAGTTATTGATATTGCTGAAGATATTTATTTAGAAATTCTAGATACAACATTCTATAACGAAGAAGAAAACAATGCTCGTAGTATCGTTTGTGTACTTAATGCATATGGCGTAAGATCATTATTCACAGGTGATGCTGACAATGGTTCAGGAGATTTAGAAGGAGCTTATATGAATACAGTAGGTAATATTGATATTCTTAAACTTGTTCATCACGGAACTAGAGAAGGAACAACTAGTAAGTTCTTAGAAGCAGTTGATCCTGAAGTATGTATTGTTACAAATGGTAATTATTTTGGTAATAAACATGGTCATCCTACATATGAAGCTTTAAGTAGAATCTATGATTATGATTCAAATATTAATGTTTATGCTGTTGTTGGTGGAGATCAAGATAACTGTGCAATGACTTCAAGTGGCTCATATGAGTGCGATCCAACTGATTATTCTGTTGATAGAAATGGTATGATTACTATTACAATAGATAATAATGGTTATACATTTACATGTGAAAATAATAATGGTATTTTAACAGAAATTAGAGATACTGACTTCTGGGAAGCTAGATCTCAAATAGGTTAATAATGACTTTATGCAAATTTATGATATGATTTAAACGCTTCAATTGAGAAGCGTTTTCATTTTTTTAAAATAAATATTGAAATAATATGAAAATATGGTATAATAAATAGGTATGATTATAAATCTATCCAAGAGGAGGAAAAGTAATGAAAGATTATAATACACAAAACATTCGTAATATAGCAATCCTAGGACATTTAGGTTCAGGTAAAACAAGCTTTGGTGAAGCATTATTATATGCTGGTAAAGCTATCGATAAAAAAGGTGAAGTTGAAAGAAAATCAACTGTAGGTGACTATTCTGTTGAAGAACAAACACGTCAAACTACTTTAATTTCATCTTTATTACCATTAGAATGGAAAGGATATAAGTTCAACTTTTTAGATACTCCTGGATCTGAAGAATTTATTGGTGATATCGAAAACGTTCTTTCTAGCGTTGATGCAGCTGTTCTTTTAGTTGATGGAACTAAAGGTGTTGAAGTTGGTACTGAACGCGTATGGGAAGAATTAGTTAAAAGAAGTATGCCTACATTTATCTTTATCAATAAAATGGATAAAGAAAATGTTAAATTTGATGAAGTTATTGATGAAATTCATGAAAAATTAAGCAAGAAAGCTATACCTTTTGCATTAGAAGTTGGTGGAATGAATAATTTCAAAGGTTATGCAAAAGTTGTAGATAAAGAATTCGTTGACTTAAAAGGTAACGTTAGTGAAGCTCCAGCTGAACTTCAAGACAAGATTGAAGAAATCTATGGTCAATTAATGGAAATCGCTGCTGAAGCTGATGAAGAATTAATGATGAAATTCTTTGACACTATGGAACTTGATAAAGAAGAAGTTATCCGTGGTTTAAAGATTGGTGTTTCTAATGGTGAAATGTTCCCAATTTTAGTTGGTGCTGGTTTAAAAGATGTTGGTATTGATAACTTATTAAATAAGGCTATCGATTTCTTCCCTGCTCCAGATCATAAAGGTGAAAAGAAAGGTTCTTACAAAGGTGCTGAAGTTGTTCGTAAGATTGATTCTAATGAACCATTATCTGCATATGTATTCAAGACTATCATTGACCCATTCGTAGGTACAATTAACTTCTTTAAAGTTTATAGTGGATCTGTAAAAGTTGGTCAAGATATTTATATCGCTGATGGAGATGTAACATTAAAAGTTCCTCAATTAATTACTATGATGGGTAAAAACCAAATTCCTGTAAATGTAGTTAATGCTGGTGACATCGCATGTATTACTAAACTTCCAGAAATTACTGATGGTGTAACATTCTGCGATAAGAAAGCTCCAATCGTATTTGATAAAGTTGCTCATCCAACTCCAGTTATCTATGTTGGTATCCAACCTAAGAATAAACAAGATGAAGATAAGATTTCTTCTTCATTAAATAAATTAAAATTAGAAGATAGTACATTAGAAATAGTTAGAAATCCTGAAACTGCTCAACAATTATTAGGTGGTCAAGGTATGACTCACTTAGGATATGTTTTAGAAAAAATGAAGAATATGTTCAAAGTAGAAGTTGAAACTACTGAACCTCGTATTGTTTATCGTGAAACAATCAAAGCTAAAGGTGAAGCTCAAGGTAAACATAAGAAACAATCTGGTGGTGCTGGACAATATGGTGACGTTCATATCAGATTTGAACCTTGTGAAGAAAAATTCATCTTTGCTGAAGAAGTTGTTGGTGGAGCTGTTCCTAAAAACTACTTCCCTGCTGTAGAAAAAGGTTTAATTGAAACATTAGAAAAAGGTCCTTTAGCTGGTTATCCTGTTATTGGTGTTAAAGCTACATTATTCTACGGATCATATCATGATGTTGACTCAAACGAATTATCATTCAAATTAGCTGCAAGACTTGCATTCCAAAATGCTGTTGATAAGATTAAACCAACATTACTTGAACCAATTTATGAAGTTAAAGTAACTGTTAAAGATGAATTCGTTGGTACTATCCTAGGTGATATGAACAAGCGTCGTGGTAGAGTATTAGGCATGGATCAATTCACTGGTTACCAAGTAATTACTGCTGAAGTTCCTGAAGCTGAAATTTCTAAATATGCAATTGATTTAAAAGCTATGACTCAAGCAAGTGGTCGTTTCAGTCGTTCATTCTTAAGATATGAAGAAGTACCATTTGATCAAGCTAAGAAGATCATTGAAGAAGCTAAGAAATTTAATGCAAAATAATAGTTATATTAAGTGAAATAGAAGAGGGCATATTTTATATGCCCCTTTATTAAATATAGCTTAATTAAATATATAATATATAATGTGTAAATATGAAATTAGATTATAAAGTTGAAAAAGAAAGTATATTAAAAGATTATCTATTAGAAATTGGCTTGTCAAGAAGATTTTGTAAACGTGTTAAACTCTATGGCAAAATGTATTTAAACGGAGAAGAAGTTAAAAACTTTGTGACTGTACATTCAGGTGATATTATAACATTAGAATATGTTGAAGTCGAAAATGAAGGAATCTTATCAAAAGAAGTTTCTTTAGACATTGTTTATGAAGATGATCATATTTTAATTATTAATAAACCTGAGGGAGTAACTTCTCAGCCTTCTAGATTACACTATGAAGATAATATTATTAGTTATGTAAAATCATATTTTCAAAGCAAGAAAATTCAAAGTAATATACATGTGGTTACAAGGTTAGATTTTCAAACATCAGGATTAATGATTATTGCTAAAGATGGTCACACTCATTATTTATTAACTAAAGATAATAATTTAGATAACAATAATAATAATGGTATAGAAAAAAAATATAAAGCTATAGTTAATGGAAAACTTGATAAAAAGGAAGGGATTATTGATTTACCAATTGATAGAAAAGATCCAAGTTCAATTTTACGAGAGGTTAGTGAAACTGGTAAAAGAGCTATTACAGAATATAAAGTGATAAAAGAAAAAAATAATAAAAGTTTAGTTGAAGTAAAACTTCACACAGGCCGTACTCATCAAATTAGAGTGCACTTCTCTACTATTGGATATCCGTTAATTGGCGATAAACTATATGGAAAAGCTTGTGAAAGGTTAATGTTACATTGTTACTATTTAAAGTTTAAAAATCCATATACTGATGAAATAATTGAAGTAAAAAGAGAACCTGATTTTGAATTATAAAAATTAACAGAAATTACAAATTAATTTATATTGAAAGAATGTATAAAAAATGTTAAAATATATACAGAAATTTTGATTTCTGTAAGGAGGTAAATTTAGAGATGAAAAAAATATTTGCTCTTATATTAGTATTTGCTTTAGGTCTATTCTTAATAGGCTGTGGAAAAGACCCAAGTTTATCATTTGAAAAAAATTCGGTTACTGTTGAAGTAGGTGAAGAATTCGAATTACAACCTAAAGTAGAAAATTTAGAAGGAACAGACTTAGTTAAATATGCTTTTGATAATGAAGGTGTTGTTGAGGCTAAGGGTGGCAATAAATTCACTGCTGTAAAAGTTGGTAATGTTAAGATTACAGCAAGTTTAAAAGATTATGAAGACATTACATGTGAAATTAATGTAACTGTAAATGAAGCTTCAGTTAAAGTTTCTGAAATTACTTTATCTGGTAATAATACAGTTAGTGTTGGCAATAGTGTAACACTTTCTGCTACAGTTTTACCAGAGGATGCAGCTAATAAAGAATTGGATTGGACAACAAGTGATGAAGAAATTGCAACTGTTGAAAATGGTACTGTTACAGGCATTAAAGAAGGAACAGTTACTATCAAAGCAACAGCAAAAGATGGTTCAGGTGTTTATGGCGAATTAAATGTAACTGTTACACCAACAACTGTTGATCCAACATCAATTACATTAACTGGTAAAAACGAAATGAATGTTGAAGAAGTGCAAACTTTTGTAGTTTCATTTGAACCAGCTAATGGTTTCTCAAGCATTACTTGGTCTTCAAGTAATGAAGAAGTTGTAAAAGTTGAAAATGGAAAAGTGACTGCTTTAAAAGCAGGAAATGCTACTATTACTGCTAAAACTGCAAATAACTTAGAAGCTACTTTTGATATAACAGTTAAAGGAACTGAAATGTCAACTGATGAATTAAGCAAGAAACTTTCAGAAGTATTAGATGCATATTTATCAGCTCAAAAAGCTTCATTAAAAATTGAATATGTAAATAATGATGTTGTTTTAGTTGAAGATTATGCCTTTGAATTAAATGGTGAAAACTCATTTACTAAATTATATGAAAAATTATCTGGCGCTTCGGATGCATCTATATTTATTGTTGATGAAATGATTTATATGAATGCTAATGGTGTTTTAGGTAAATATCCAATTGATGATTCTGAAATTCAAGATATATTTGCTAGTCATAAAGTAGAAACAGTTTTAAAAGATGCTACATCATTCTATAAAGAAAAAGAATTCTATAATGCATTAGTGTTTGTTGAAGAAACAGAAGATAAAGTAGTATTTGATTTAGATATTCTAAACTATAAAGGATCAGCAGTAAATACATTAAATAAAGATTCAATAAAATTAATAGTATCATTTACAAATGGTGAAGTTACAAAAGTTGAATTTGTAGCTGTATCTGGTGAAAATGTATCAAAAGCTATAGTATCATTCTTGGGACTTGATTTCCTTTTAGAATTCCCATCTGATCTTGAAACTTATCCTGATGCATAAAATTATTAAAAAAATTGTATAATATTCAGAACAATAGATAATAATATTATTGTTGAGTAAAACAATTTGTTATTTAATAGACTATAGTAATAGATATATAAATCATATTTATTATAATATGTTTATTATAATTTGTTTAAAAACCGACCTTTACGATAGTCGATAAATATCGTAGTGATTTCCTCGAGTGGCTCGAGGAAGAAATCTAAAAAATGCCAGTCGCAAGACATAAAATAACACCAGGTAAAACTGGTGTTTTAATTTTTTAAATTATATTAATAAAAAATACCCCAAATGGGATATTAGTTTTTGTTTAATAAATCAACTATTTTTGTTGTGATAATATCAATTGCAATGGTATTTTCTCCTCCTACTGGGATGATTAAATCAGCATATAGTTTACTTGGTTCAACAAATGTGTAATGCATTGGTCTAACAGTAGTTAAATATTGATTGATAACAGCATCAACTGTTCTACCTCGATGATTTATATCTCTTTTTAATCTTCTGATAAATCTTATATCATCAGCTGTATCAACAAAAATCTTGATGTCACATAATTCTCTTATTTCAGGAATAGCAAGAGGCATTATTCCTTCAACGATGATGACATTAGATGGTTCTATTCTTTCAACAACTTTACTTCTTGTATGAAGAGTAAAATCATAAACTGGTTTGTCAATAGCTTTTCCTTCTTTTAAAGCATTTAAGTGTTCAACGATTAGATAAACATCATAAGCGTTTGGATGATCATAATTAATTTTAACTCTTTCACCAAACTCTAAATGATCGAGATTTTTATAATAATCATCAACTCTAATCACATTAACAGAACCATACTTTTTTGATTCTTCATATATCTTAGAAGCGATTGTTGTTTTTCCAGAGGCAGTTCCCCCAGCAATACCTATTATTGTTGTTTTCATAATTAGTTAGTCTCCTTGTATAGTTTATATTATCATATTTAAAGATTAAAATCAATAATTTCATGGATAAAGTATTAATGTAATAATTTGGGAAGTAATAAAACTTTATTATATTAATAAATATCAAATATTTTAAATATG
>CAZHQU010000011.1:0-17235 GCA_964534245.1 uncultured Coprobacillus sp. | reverse complement strand
GGGAAACCTATAGATGGTGATCCTCCACCATAAGCGAAGGAGTTATAACAACTGGTGATTCTCCACCATAAGCGAAGAAGTTATAACAACAGGTATTCCCAGCCATAAATGAGGAACCTAATGGTAAGAGAAATCTTACCATTTTATTATAGAGGAAATTATATGAAATTAATTGAAGTATCTGATAAATATATTAATTATATGAAACAATTTTTTTATTCAACTATGTTAGATAACAAAGAAAATGTAAGAAAACACAGTAGAAAATATCTAGGTATAATTATTACAATTAACAATATAAATTACTTTGCACCACTGTCTTCTCCCAAAAAATCTGACTATGATGAATTTGGTGGTATAAGAAAATCATCATCTATTGTATTAAGAATGGTCAAGGATTATTCTAGAAAACCACAATTACTTGATACAATTAAACTTAATAATATGATTCCTGTTCCTAATAGTGAAATCACATTATATGATTTAAACAATGAACTTGATATTAAATATAAGAATTTAATAATAGATGAATTAGATTGGATTCAACAAAACACTAATAAAATTCTAAAAGCTGCTAACGCTATTTATTTCTTTAAAACACATGAAGATATAAATATAAATAGTAAAAATGAAAAATATTTGAATAGTATTATGCCTTTTAAATTAGCCGAAGTTAAATATTTGGACTTCATAACAAAGTACTCTAACTAAATGCTAGAGTACTTTTTTACTATTTATTACGCCACTTATTACAACATTTATAATGTTATTTATAGTGTCACTTCTTACATCATCTTTTTATCTTTATAAATTTCTATAGTTTAATTATACTATTTAAATGCATCATTATTTTTTGAAATAACTATTAGGGCCGCCATAATAATGATAATAATAATTTGGTCTATCAACTACCATATCTAACATTGCTATTAAACCAACTATTTGTGGGTTTTGTATAACTGCATATAATTCCATTGTTGTATCATTAATTGGAACATCTGAACAAGTGACAATTTCAAATTCATTCATTTTTTGTAAAACTGATCTTGCTTCATCATATGTTATATTAAAATTATCAATTAGCAGCTGTTCAGTAAAGTTGCCGCCATTTCTAGAATACAAAAATACTAATGTATTATAGAATAGTTCATCACTTAGGTATTCACAGAACTTTCTTTGTTTATCTTTATTCTTTAGGATTTTCGAATAATCTGATTTATCATCTTTAGGCATACATATAAATATTTTATTGTTTTTAGCAAGACTTGTAAGCGCAATGCCTTCTGATCCTATAACACTTGAATACATATCATTTTCTTCTAATAATTTTTCAAGTTCTTGCTCATCTATTTCACCACCACGTGTTGCAACAGACATTTTAAAACCTAAATCATATACTACATTCATTCTTTCTTCTAATTTAAAACTTTGTATATAAGTAGTTAATTTCTTTTCAATATCAACTATTTCACTTTCTTTTAAATCAAACAAATAGTCTGTTGTTACCTTAAAATAAGATGCTATTGTTGGAATAAGTTCTAAATCTGGTGATCCACCGTTTTCCCATTTTGAAACTGCTTGATTAGATACTTGTAAACTTCTTGCTAGTTCTTCTTGAGTTATTTTATTCTTTAATCTTAATTCTTTTATTTTATTTCCAATATCCATAATTAGTCTCCTTATAATAAATTTGTGATTGGCCATTCACTACAATAATATTATAACTCAAATAATACTATAAAACAATGGACTCAAATTTTACAAAATCAACTATCATTTGATACGCTTATATCATTTTCCATTTCTGGTTGATTAATAAATGACTATTAGATAAAGAGTCAGTAACTCATCATATATTATGATAATTTACTGACTAATATTATTTTTTTATTGTTTTATGATTCCCCAAACATTAACATCATCAAATCCAGCTTCAGATTTGAAATGTTTTTTCATAGTTCCCTCTAATATCATTCCACATTTTTCACATAATTTATTTGAAGCGATATTATTAACTCTAACCTGACAATATACTCGATTAAATTCAGCATTATTTAATAGATAATCCAAAACTGCTTTTAACGCTTCAGTCATAATACCCTTATTTCTATAATTTAATGCTAAGTCATATCCTAATTGGCAATACTCATTATATGTACTAACTTCCCATGCAAGTATTCTTCCAATTGCCTTTTCTTCATATTCAATTACCCAATGAAATATTAAAGGATTTTCATATTGTTTTATCCAGTTTTCTATATTTTTTTCAGTAGATTCTGTACTACCAGTTAGACATCCTAACTCCATTAAAGAAACTGCATCTTTTTTCTCTATTTTTCTCAATATCAATCTATTAGTTTTAATTTCTTTTGTTCCTATTTGTTTCATTTATATAACTCCTAAATATATTTTATTTATATAACTTATTATATAGTTTCTTTAATAATAGTTCTTCTTCATCAGTTAGTTGTTTATTTATACGATATTTATAACATATTTTTAGTATTTCTATTTTCTCATAATTTGGTAAATCATTTTCAATACATTCTAATATTTTATTTTTACTTGAACAGTTTTTACCAGTAATTAGAAAATAATCTTCCATTGCATTTGTTATTACAATTTGACTAATTATATTAATAGTTGGATTTTCCATCATTTTTAAATGAGATTCGTACCATTCAGGATTTTCAATTGATAATCTTTTTAAAAGTTCTCTATTTAATTCTTTACTTTTTAATACATCTTGTTTTGTTGGAAATTCGATTATATCAATTATATCTTCACCATATAAGACTTTTCCAGAATATTTAATACGTAATATCTCAATTGGTAATTCAATTAAATCTTTGTTTTCATTCTTTATCTCAAAATTATAGTCATATGGATGGAATAACTGATTATAAGAAAAAACAACTTTTGAAATTGGAATATCGTAGTTAGTGATATTTTCTACTTCTTCTATATATTTTATTAATATATTTCTATCTTCAGAGTAATTATTTGAATTAATAATGTTAACTATGTCAATATCGCTACCTTTACCTTCTGTATATGTATCATCCGATAAACTGCCCACTAGTATTATTGATTTAACAAATGATAATTTACTAATTCTATCCACATATTCCTCTATTATATTTAATGCTCTAGCTTTTGTTTTATTTTTCATATTATCAATTCTCCAAATTTATTATACCATATTACATAAATTAATACCATTAAAAGAATAATCTAATTATGACATTCTATATTAATTACTGTATATAAAAAGCACTAAAACAAATGTCTTAGTGTTTTTAATTTCAAATATACTTTTATTTAAACATATATATTATTTTAGTTGTTTTACATCACGTTTTATTGTAGATTTAAATTTCATATTTTTGAACTTCTTTTTAAGTATCAACATTATAAATTTCAACATTAAAATATGTTTGTTTGGTGAAATTCTATATTAAACTAGATTAATTATCAGTAAAATAATTTAATACTAAAGTATCTTTATTTGTTTTAGTAAGCTTACAGAATCCACTTTCAATTTGTTCTTGCATAAAGTATGCCCCACAATAAAATCTTATAATAGTAAAAGTATAACCATGAGAATATTTCTTTAAATTATTAGGTAAAATATTTTTAATCATTTGTTCCAAATGTTCATATATTTTTTTACTTTTCTCTTCTAAAACTATATATAACTCATTATTTATTTCATCCATAATTTCTCTGAATTCTTTACCTAAATATGGAACATTAGAGTATATTTTACCATCAATATTTACTAAGTATCCTTCTTTTATTAAATAAGCATAATCTTCTTTTAAATCTTTATTGATTTGTTCATTATATACATCAGTAACAATTTTTGTATAACGAGTATTTCTTAATATCTCTTGATTTTTATATGTCATACCTAATGCAATGCAATCTCTTGCCCATAGCGTATACTTTTCTATTTTCGATGGGGTTTGCCCGGCACTATATTTTGTCCCTTTACTTTCTTGGCCAAAAATAAATGCCCTAGCTCCACATGATAAAATTCTTGGATATTCTTCATCTTTAATTGATAAGATTCTAGAATCAAAATCAGCAACTCTGTCACCATATATCCATTTATATCTTTCGATTGGCGCATCATATTTAAACATCTTTGTTGCTTTTATTTTATCATAATATTTATCGAACTTTTTTTCAACAATTTTCATATAATCTTTATATAATTCTTTATATAAACCTTTAATATTTTCTAGTTTTTCTTTATCCAATATTAAGAAATTAGTACTGAATCTATCCTTGCCATTATTTAATAATACACCACCATTAACAAGTGTTTCAATTTCTTCTTCTAAATAGCAGCTAGCAACACCTAATTCAATTGATAAATCACTTATTGTTTTACTTTCATTATAACAAGCAATAGCAATTTGTTTTGGTAATAATCTTTTAAATAGATTCCATACATTAACTCTTGAAAAATCAATACCTGAATAATAAACTGAAAAATCTGATGGGTTAAAACTTTTAATTCCAAATGTCTTTTCCATTTGATAAATCTCCTTTAACTTCTTTTTGCTTTTTTGTAAGTACCATTTTATCATTTCTTCTGATTGATTATATTTATTTGCTATATCTTTTATTTTTAGATTTTCATAATAATAATCAACAATAATTTTTCGGTACATACCAGAAAGTACTAAAAGTGCATATCTTATTTTTGTCATTTCATCATTGCTATCATCTGTATCAATCGAACTTGTATCTTCTATTCTCATACAATATTCATAGTCGTAAACTACTTCATCTTTCTTTGCTCTAAGATATCTTTTATATGTATTATGAGCAACACTCCATAAATAAGCATTAATATTTTTAATTTCTATTTCTTTATTTATAGAATTGACGCATTCTAATAATATCATTTGAGATAGATCTTCTGCTTCATTTATTGATGTAGTTCTTGATAATGAAAAATTGTAAAAATATTTTACATATTCATTGACTAATATTTCATATAATTCATTTTTAGACTTCATAAATAATTACTTATAATCCTTTCATATATATAGTAACAATTTGGAAGAAAAAGATAACCATAATTTAAATAAATTTATTTAACTTTTGTTTTTTAATTGAATTTAGTTTCTTTTTTTATTTTTAAAAGTAGTCTCCTTGTTATGGAGACTAACTTATTAGATATTATTTAGTTATAATACTGTGCTTGAGCATTCCATAATTCATAGTATTTACCATCTTTATTCTTTAGAAGATTCTTATGTGAATCATGTTGAACAATTTGACCTTTATCAAATACAACTACTTCATCACAAAATACACATGAAGACAATCTATGACTAATATATATTGCTGTTTTATCTCCAACAATTTCATTAAACTTTGAATATATTTCTGCTTCTGCAATCGGGTCTAAAGATGCTGTTGGTTCATCTAATATTATGAATGGGGAATTCTTATAAAGTGCTCTAGCTATTGCTATTTTTTGAGCTTCTCCTCCCGAAATATTAACACCTTTTTCATCTAGATCTTTATATAGATATGTATCTAAATCGTTATTCATTCTCTTTAATCCTTCACTAAATCCTGCACGATTTAAACAATCTATTACTTCATCAGCATCATATTTTGTTTTAGAGGCCACATTCTCTCCAAGTTTCTGAGAAAACAATTTGAAGTCCTGAAATACTATTGAGAATACCATTAAATAATCTAAATAATTATATTTCTTTATATTTATTCCATTTAATAATATTTCTCCTTCTGTAGGATCATATAATCTACAAAGCAATTTTATAAATGTAGTTTTACCACTACCATTCATACCAACTATTGCAAGTTTATTTCCGACTTTAAACTTTATGTTAATATTCTTTAGAACATAATCACTGCTTGTTTGATATTTAAATGATACATTTTTGAATTCTATTTCATAATCTCTGTCTAATCTTTTTTCTACTGTTAAAGATCCTTGATACATTGTGTTTGGAATATCTAAAAATTCAAATATTAATTTTAAGAAACTACTATTTGTTTTCATATTACCAACAGTACTTACAAAATTATTTAATCCAGATGAAACTTTAGTAATTGAACTGATGTATTGCATAACCATACCAACACCAAAGGCTCCCGCCCATGATTTCAAACCTACAAATAAATAAACCATTCCAATAAATAAAGCAGAAATAATTGCTGAAAGGGCAGAATATAAACCAATAGGTCCTTTTGATAGTTTTGCAAATAGACCATTTGAACTAAATGTATCTTCTTTATTTCTGTTAAACTTATTACATATGTTTTCTTGTTTATACATTCTAACATCTGTTGCTAAGTCTTTTCGATAACCTAGCCAACCAAAGAATCCAAACATTCTATTTCCAAGATTATGTAGATTTGAATATTTAGCAAAATAACTTTCACCTTTATATTTGAAATATGGAGCAATTAAAGTTATTGATATCATTAATACAATAATAAGACCAATAAATAATGGATTATTTAAGAATTGGAATTTTTCATTTGTTTCAGGAACTTTTGTAACGAATAACGTATAAGTCAAAATTATTCCACCTAATAAAGTAAATATAGATGAAATTAGTGACTTATAATTATCAACAACTCTAAATAAGCCCCATCCACCACCATTTTGGTTTTGTTTTATTGTTGATAATAGTTCATGAGTTTTAATGTCATCAAGACTTACAAAATCCATTTCAAATAGTTTATCAGTATAGAATCTTTCAAATTTGAAATACAAATTAGACGTTTGGCTTTGATTCCATTTAATAATTAATGCTGAAATTAATGAAATAACTGCTCCTGAAATTACTGTTAATATTACTAAAGTTTTTAATCTATCTATATCTCTAGCTCCTGAAAGTTCTTCAATAATTAAAGCTGATAAGTATATTCCAACATATGGTGTTAGTGCTGTCCAAATAGATTGTATAAATGTTGAAATAACCATTTGAGGATATTTTTTATAAATCATTTTTAAAGCTCTATTATTTATTGCCATCGAGTTATTTAGACTATTAGATTTCTTATTCTTCATCTTTTAATCCTCCTTCTCGATAATATTTACTTTGTACATCAAATAAATTTGCATACTTTCCACCTAAAGCTAGAAGTTCATCATGTGTACCTTCTTCTACTATTTTCTCATCTGCAATAAATAAAATTCTATCACAAAATCTTGTTGAAGCTAATCTATGAGAAATAAATAGTGATGATTTGTTTTTAGCTAATTCATTATATTTATTAAATATATCAGCCTCAGCAATTGCATCTAATGCACTAGTTGGTTCATCAAGAACAATTATCGGTGCATCTTTATAAAGTGCTCTTGCTAACATTAATCTTTGAGTTTCACCACCTGATAAGTTTGTAGCATCCTCATATACTTCTCTATTTAAATTACTTTCATATTTGTTAGGTAATGATTCAATCTTTTCTTTTAATCCAGCTTTTTCAATACAACTATAAACTAAATCATAATTGATATTTTCAATAGTTTGAGATACATTTACAGCTACACTACCAGCAAGTAAAGAGAAATGTTGGAATACAGCAGAAAACATTTTGTAATAGTGTTCTCTATTATATGTTTTAATATTAACTCCATTTAATAGAATTTCTCCTTCAGTAGGATCATAATATCCACATATTAGTTTCACTAATGTTGTTTTACCAGCACCATTAAGACCTACTATTGCAATCTTTTCATTAGGTTTAATTGTTAAATTTATGTTTGTTAATACATTTTTATCCTTTCCGGGATATTTAAACGATACATTCTTTAATTCAATTGTATATTCTTTATTTAAGTCTACAACTAAATCCTCACCATCTTCAAATTTAAATACTTCTGGATATTCTAATGCTTCTCTTACAATTGATAAATCTAAGCTTTGTTTTTTAAGTCTATTTAATTGTGATAAAACACCAGTAACAAGTGAAGTAAATCCAGAAACCGCTGAAAAGTATAATAAGAATTCAGCAACGCTAATTTGATTATTAACAACTAGTCCAATTAAATATACATATGCTAGTGTGTTTCTTAAAAATGCAAATATTAGGTCAGCAATTCTCGCCCATAGATATATTCCATATGCTTTATTATAAAACGCATGTAATAAGTCCATTGATTTATTATGTAATTCAGTCAACCAAGAGCGAAGTCCGAAAATTCTTATATCTTTAGCATAATCTATTGAACTAGACACTTTATCTATATAGTATAACTTCTTATCTTGTTCAGCTTCAAATTCTTTCTTTTTGTATGTATATTCACTTAAGTAATTATGAATAAAAAATCCTATTAGAGTAGTTACTAATATAATTACTAACATTAAAGGTTTTACCATTAGTAATAGTCCTGTATAAAATACAAAGCATATAATGTTCTTTAATAATATTATTAATGTATCCCAAATTGCTTCCGTGGCTTGTGAATTACTAATACATTTTTCCGAAGCCTGTACACTTAGTTTATAAAACTCTTCGTTTTCAATATTTGGATATGAAGTTTTACATGCCTTATTATTTAGCATTGCAATAATCTCAGTTCTGACTGTAACTCTTCCATATAGCACATTTGTACTTATATAGGAATTAAAAGCATACGTTAATACTAGGGCAGTTATAAATACTAGTATTGTAGCCATCAATTCACCAAATGATGCTTTTGATTCAATTGCATTTAATATTGTTGGGGCAATATATAAATCAATTAAATTCATAGCAACTTTTAATAAAACAAGTAAAATACCTGTGAATATTACTTTTTTCTCTTTTTGTTTCCAAGCAAGTTTAATCATAAACCAAGAATTCTGAAACATATTGTATTTTGGTTTCTTCTTAGGTTGTTTTTCACCTTTCACAAAAATCACTCTCCTTTTTACAGATATATTATATCAAATAAAAATCGTCCCATGAAAATTAAGGGACGAATCGCAAAATCTTGGGGACGAATTGTTTAGACTTGAGGAATTAATACTTCGGTAGTAAATGCACCATCTTCACTATTTCTACTTAAGTATCCATCTAATCTTTCAATTATACTATCTATTCTTATTAAACCAAATCCGTGTCCATCACCTTTTGTTGTTTTAAAAAGATTTGAAGTTTTAACTTGTTTTTTGCTTGCGGTAAAGTTTGTAAAAGAAATATATAATTGCGTATTCTTCATAACCATATATACTCTAATTAGTCTATTTTCCTCTGGTAAAGGCAAACTTGCTTCAATAGCATTATCAAAAAGATTTCCCAGTATTACACAAAGGTCTAACTCACTCATTTTAAGTTTTACTGGAACATGTGCATCTATTTTTACAGTAATACCTTTTGATTTAGCAAGTGATATTTTACTATTTAAAATAGCATCAGCCATTGCATTACCCGTTTTAACAACAGTATCTACAGTTGATAAATCTTCATCAAGTTTATTAAGATATTCTTTAAGTGATTCTAAATCTCCTTTATCAGCTAAAACCTTCATGGTCTGGATATGATTTCTATAATCATGTCTCCACCCACGCATTTTCTTATACATTGTTTCAACTTCTTGATAATGCGTATCTATTAATTCTCTTTGGTATTTTTCTATTTGTTTATCTATTTTTTTATTCCCCATCACAATCCTCCTACATTTCATTAATGATTGCTCTATTTAAAGCATCATATATACCTCTAGGTAGTTGTAATATTACACCATTAGATAAATAAACATCTGTTTTTGTAACTCTACTAATGTATTTTAAATTAACAATTGCTGAACGACCAATTCTAAAAAATCTTTCATCCAATTCTTTTTCAATCTCACCAAGAGTTTTCTTAATTGTATATTCTTTATTTGAATGAACTGTAACATAATTTCTATCTACATCTAAATAAATGATTTCTTGTAATGGTATTCTTATCATTTCATCTGATAAGTTCAAAACTAATCTCTTCTCATTTTGAATTAATTTTGCAACAGCACGATCTAACACATTAAATAACTTGTCTTCTTTTAATGGTTTCATTAAATAATGAAGTGCTTCAACATCATATCCTTCAGAAATATAATCTGAATATCCAGTAATAAATACAATTTGAACACTTTTATTAGATTTTCTAATTTCTCGAGCTAATGTTACACCATCCATTTTTCCCATTTCTATATCTAATAATAGTACATCATATTCTTTATTTTCTACATAATGAAATAAGAATGATGCAGCTGAAGAAAACATATTAATATTAATTTGATATTTTCTATTTGTAGACCATTTTTTTACTAATTTATTTATATAATTAGAATCTATTACATTATCATCACATATTGCAAAATTCACTTTCATAATATCACCATTTTATTTATTATAAAATTTTTTTATTATTTACATTCTAGCATTAGTCTACCTAATGACATATTATTTTTTCTTGCAAATAAAGTAGCTTTTAATAACCCTTCACATTTGTTTTTATCTATTTCAAAAACATTATATACTTTATCTAATTTCAAAGTTTTAATTTCTTTATATGCATTTCCTAATAAAAATATATTTACTTCATCTTCATATTGAATCTCCCACACATCTAGTTTAGGATTCAATCCACATTTAATTAATAATTCCTCAGCATCTTTTGCAATTAATGAATGATATTTTGAATAAACAATTTCTTCTTCATTATATAACAAATTAAACTTTTCTAATATACTATCTAATTTAGAATAATCAACTCCAACTTTTTTATATACATTACCCATAAAATCTATTAGAAAATCTTTGTTAACTAATTCATTTATAATATTCTCATATTTATCGATATCATCTATTTTATAATCTTTATCATTAATATTAAATCTTAAGATAATATTTCCATAATAAGGTAAAGCAATATATTCTTCAAAAATAACTTTATTATTTGTAACTAGCATAATTTTTTCTGAAATATCTTTGATTAATTTATTAAGTTCTTGACTATCTATAAACATTTGCTATACCTCCAAAATAAATCAATTATTTTTAAATGAATAATTTATCTATATTATTTTAAATCATAAACCCATTTTTTATCTTTTTGATAATAAAAGAATTCACTTAAATCATCTTCAGTAAATACACGAATCATATCGTTCATATCTAAAGATAGATTTAGATTTTGTAAATTATTTATATCTTCCCACCAAACTTCTCCTTCGCTTGATGAAGTTAGCTCTCCCTCAAAGCGAGTTGCTTTGTAAAATAAGACAACATATCTACACTCATCTTCATACCAGTCTTTAATACCACATAATTGAGGTGAGTAGATTCTTAATCCAGTTTCTTCTTGTATTTCTCTTATAACAGCATCTGTGAATGACTCTCCAAGTTCAACATGACCTCCTGGAAAAGTAATTCCTGGCCAGTCTTTTTTCTTTCTATTAATAACTACAACTTTATTCTTATCTTGTATCATACACATATTTGTGAATTCAACTTTTTCAAACATAATAACACCTCATTAAATTATTTTTATAAGTATATTATATCTCAATAATATTATTTTTTCCATCATTATCTATAATTAATTTATATAATTATTTATACTATTATGTTTTAGATATTCTTCTAACTCTTCAAGTGAATGAAATATAGTTCCATTATTTTCGCTCAAATAATTCATTATTATTGTCCCAACAAGGCCTACTCCGGTTTTTCTAATTCCCCACAGATAATAATGCGTGTCATCTTCAAATAATCTAGGATAAGTTATTGGAATACCATATTTAATGCAAATTTCATAAAGTCTTTTCTTATCACCTTTCATTAAGTATAAGCCACATAAATTTAACTTTTTCTTTGCTAATTCTTCTAGTTTCCTTGTTACCATTTTAATTTCCTCCAATAGTCTTAAACTCATAAAGAAAAAACTCCCATCAAAATGACGGGAGTAATGATCATTTTGTATATTCTCCCATCATACAAGCTTTAGCACCTTGCTTATTAGTAGGTTGCTGACAGGTCATAGGGCTTGTCCCTCACTGTTCTCTTTATGGTAAACATATTATCTCATACATATTTGTATTTGTCAAACTTATAATTTGTTTCAATACATTAGTTACTCATCTATTTTTAGTCTAATAATTGGGACTATACCGATATCATGCCCTACAGTAACTCTAAAGTTAAACGAACCATTATAGTCTACATACCATACTTGACGATCATTTCTTGGATTATATGGTGGCTTATAAGGAGTTCTTGTCCAGTAATACCCATTCCCCTCTAAATGCATTTCTTTTTTAGAAAAAGCAGAGTAACCTGATGCTTTATTTGAATATGCATAAGGAGTTATTTTTCTAATTCTTTCAGCTCTACTTAAGTTCTTTAATTCATCAATTGAAGGAATATAAACTTTATCTATTACATCTTCTAACTGAGTAGGTAGAATCATATCTATCTCTTCCTGAGTAAACGCTACTGGAATAAACTCTTCATGAATATACTTTCTAACTGCGCTTTCTTTATAGTCACTATAATATCTATCATACATGAAATTAGTTAATATTTTATCAGGTATAAGAGTAACAATATTTTCTTCATTTTTGATAATAATCCATCTAATAGGTTCGTTTACAGTTCCATTTTGTGGATAGGATCCGAACATTACATATTTATTATCTATTACTTCAAGTTTTTCATATTTAACTCCCATTTGCTTTAAAATCTATTATTTATTTACTTTCTTAATTGGATGCCTTAGGACAGTTTTTAGTTTATTCACATCACATTTTCTAGGATCGCTTAAATAAATTTCATGATGATATCTTTTTTCAGTAATGTCTATTTGATATCCATTTTCTAATATATAATCATGCATTAACTTGACAGTTTTTGGTTCGTCATCATAACTTCCTATATGCATGCACTGCACACATAGCCCTTCATTATATGTGAAAAATTCAACTTTTGAAAAATCTTGTTTTTTCTTCTTTGTTGCTTCATCAATCGCCCAGTCAAAATCTTCTTTCTTTACAAAGTCTGGTAATCTAATTAATGAAATAAATTTAAATGATTCCTTATGATTATAATCTACTCCTTTAATTCCATCTTGCCACCAAAATCCCTCTAATGGTGGAACAACATAATCAAAAAAACCTTCAATTTTATGTGAACCCTTATAACTCATTTTAATTGTATATGCAATATTATATAATAAACTTATCGCATATTGATATTCACCTTTTTCATCATTAGGATTTCCTTTTCCTCTAACTGCAATAAAATTCATTTTAGGAATGTCTATTATGCATGGTTTATCTTTTGGCATATAGAATTCTTTATATTCTTTTTTATAATCAAATGCCATAATGACCTCCATTATTTTTAATTTATACTTAACTTATTCATTGTATTCTTTAGTAAATTTAACTATATTATTGTGTAACTTGTTATACCAATATTTATTAAAATATTTAATATTATAGCCTTTCGTATTACTTAAACCAGTAGTTATGCATTTTCTTTAGAAAGTCTTTTGTGATCTTATATTCTGAAGTATCAGCAATTACTGAATCAACTCCACAATAAGGACATATAGCTGTTCCTTCCCCTTCATTAAGATAATCTTTAATTTCACTAGGAGTATAAATTTCACAACAATAAAAACATCCACATATACTTGATTTATTCAGTTCTTTTTTATTATTTGTGCTAGTTTGATGGGCTTTTTGCTCTTCAGTATATTCAAGCGCTAACTTCATCTTCATCACCTCTACATTTATCATAACAAAATAAGGAACAAAAGTCAATTAATTCGTTCCTTATTTGTTCCTTCTTTTTCTTTTTTTGATATCTATTATAATTTTAAAATACTATATAAAAAGAAACTATATAATTTTATAATTAACTAAATTGTGTGATTATTTATAAATAAATGCACCTACAGTATTTATTGTATTTAAATCAAACTTTAACCATCCGTCTTCTAATGCTTGATCTACTATATAACCTCGATTAATGCCTGAACATTCTTTTAATAATTCTATGATTTCATTTTTCAAGTTAGTTAAAGTTTCATTATTCTTATCTAGTGATTTACCTTTATTAAATATTAAAACATTAGGTTTTACAACACCATTATCATTTTTTAAATAACCATATTGTATTAACTGATCTATATATCCTTTTTCACATTCATCAATTCTATTATTACAAATTAGCCATAACGTATACGCATCATTATAATTTACATGTTCAGGAGTTTTGTTATATAAATCTTTTGTATAAAACTTATATTGACCATAATTAATATCTATCTTAATTTCTTTTTCGTCTTTATAATTATAACCATGCTGACCTACAAAATTAGGTACAGTAAAATCTACTGGATGCTCATATCCTGTTAAAGTCCAAGCTCCATCATCTGGTCTTGTTGGTCTATCATCTTTATAACTAACATGACTATTTACAAAATTTCCTTTTCTTGTTTCTAATAATAAAATATCGAACGCTTTTACAAGTAAAGTCCATTTAGCATTTTCATATCCTATATATTCATAATTAACTTTATTTGTTTCTTCTTTAATGTACAAATCTATCATTTCACATAATTTTGATGTTATTTGTTTTGACACTTTTGTATTAATTTCATATTGTTTTAGCTGTTCTTCTTTACTTAAAATTTTAAAATTAGTCTCGTACTTATTTCCAATTTTTCTTAACAACTCTTCTCTACATAAAAACTCTAATTCATCTTCCATATAAGGAAGTGCGATACCTAGCTCTAATGCAAGTTGTTCAGCAGTTTGAGGATTTTCATATGCTTCTAAGAAAATATTCTTATATAATAAATGTGTGATGATTGACCATGGTTGACCTTTTTTACCATCTTTACCATTCATTATAAAGCCAATATTTCCAGGATTATAACTTCTTTTACCAAATGTTCTTGTCATATTCATACCTTCTTTCAATACATTTCTTGCTCGATGCAATCTTTGATGTATTGCATCAGCAGAAAGATTTAGTGTTTTAGCAATGTCTTTTATACTTTTATTTTCTAAATAATAAGCAACTATAATATTACGGTATTCACTTTTTATAAACGCTAGTTCTCTTCTTAATAGTGCTAACTGTTCATCGTGTATCATTTCATCTATGACATTAGGTGTCTCATCATTTATATCAATATCATAAATGTCGATACTGTTAATATTTTCTCTTTTTATACGTTTCTTAATTGCCCATTTAGAATATACATTACGTGCTATTTGCCATATCCAAGCTGAATAATTATTTGGTATTGTTCCTTTGTTTAAACCATCTATTATGTTTAAAGCAATATCTTGAGTTAGATCTTCAGCTTCGAACCTATTACTTGTTTTTTTTAAACAAAAATAAAATATCTTTTCCATATAATTATCAACAAAGTCTTGAACTAACTTATCACGTGTGCTTATGTTATTTGACATTGTTTCACCACCTTTCATATACATAGTGTATGAATTATAATTTTACTGACATACTTTTTTAATTATTTTAACACATTTTCTTTATATCTTCCATCATTATCTATTATAGGTTCGAGTCCCCACTAATGCAAAACACTTATATTGGTTCGAGTCCGAACAACTCCCATATTCGAATCCCCACTAGCTCCTACCATTTCTTAAGATGTTTTTGTTTAGAAAATAAACAAAATAGCCCTTTCGGACTATATTTACACAATAAATCTCTTATTTAGTTATATTTAGAAAAGACTTATTGACCTAATCTGATGCCTAACTGCTACGATATCTATCTTTTTAAAAGTTGTGTTGTACTATAAGTCTCTTGTAATGAAACTAATGATAAACTATAATAAATAAATCTTATAGTCTATCACTAGTTTAATGTTACTCATTTACTTTCCAATAACCTGATTTATTTGAACCGATACGTTCAATATAACCCAGTTTCTTAAGTGTGGATATAATATTATCAATAGATGTTTTGCCTAATTCACATAAAGTCATCAACTGTTGCTTAGTAACATTAGGATTGTTTCTTATTTCTGCTAAAACTTTAATTTGTGAGTTATTCAAATTTTTATTGCCCACTTTATTACCCACTTTATTACCCACTTTATTGCTTTCATTGATTCTATTAAATGTAATTGTTACAGTTAAATTATTATCGTTTACTTCTATGGATTCTTTTCCATAAACACTGATAATTTTAGGAATTCCTCTTCCAGTTTTTTCACTTATATGTAGTTGTAAAAACAATTCTGAAAGCTTATCATTTATAGGAATTGAGTGTCCTTTGTAAAATCCTTCTAATGTTTGAAGTGGAGAAAGTGTACCTCTTGATAAGATTTCTATTCTATCTGAATAAAATGTAATCATAGGTTCATTTAGATTAATCCACTCATTATGTAGGAACGCATTAATAATAGCTTCTCTATATACATCAAAATTAAATAATGGGATTTCTTTTCTTTCCATAAGTCTTTGATTTTCATCTGCTTGAGGAATATTTATTATTTCACCATAATTTAATACTTCATATAAAGAATATAATAAACATTTATAACCAAATTCTTTTACAGAATATAGCTTACTAGCTTTTGTTTTTCCTTCAAATATAGCAACTCTTATTGGAACATATGAATTATCTGAAAGAAGTTGAGCCATAATATTATACTTACCATCACTTGTTAAAAGATGTAAATTATTTTTAAAATTTTTTTCATTTAACATTATTCCTTTTGTACCATAATAAGTAATTAATTGGTTGAATGTTAAATCTTGATATTCAGATGCTGTATTATTTATTGTTGGTAATCCAAAAGTTAATATCGAAAACAAACGAGCTTCTCTTTCAGGGTATTTTTTTAAAGTTTCTTTACTAGAACCAATTCTAATATATCTAATATCATTAAATGAAGTTGGTACAATTTTTGCTGCAGGTATTATAAGTATTACAACTCTTTTATTATCAATGGTTGTCTCTTCAAATTCAAATGAGATGCTTGGATTTAATTTTCTTGCAAGATAATGTTTAATTGGTTCATTATTAATAGATTTGTTATAATCAACATTAGTACCTATTATTTCATGGGTTTTGTCATTAACACCCCAAATAAGATATGCATATTTTCTGCCTAGCATTGCAGCACTATTTGATAAAGCAGAAATGTATTCGCCAACATGGTCAACTAAAAAAACATTTTCTTTGAATTCAAACCATTCACGTTCATCTTCATATG
>CAZHQU010000010.1:0-17248 GCA_964534245.1 uncultured Coprobacillus sp. | reverse complement strand
TAGGTATAGGTGAAGACTATGACAATATTAAAATGTAAAATGTGTGGTGGATTCTTAGAATTAAATTGAAATGACAAAGTCGTTACATGTGAACACTGCGGAACAAAACAAACTATTCCAACACTTGATGATGAAAAAGAATAATGTTACATAATAGAGCTAATGCTTTTAGGCTAAAAAATGAATTCGATAGAGCAATAGTTGTATATGAAAACATAATAGAGACTTTTAATGATGATAGTGAAGCTTACTGGGGATTAGTATTATGTAAGTATGGAATTGAGTATGTAAATGACTTTAAGACTGGTAAGAAAATCTCAACATGTCATAGGACATTAACATATAGTATATTTGATGATTTAGACTATATTAATACACTTAAATATAGTGATAGTTTATCTAAAGAAGTATAGGAAGATGAAACAAAAGAAATAGATAGATTACAAAAAGAAATACTTACTTTATCTCAAAAACAAGAAACGTATGATATTTTTATTTGTTATAAAGACACTAATGAATATAACTTTAGAACTAATGATTCAATTATTGCTGAAGAAATATATAATGAATTAACAAATAAAGTGTACAAAGTATTCTTTTCAGGAGTAACTTTAGAATCAAAACTAGGTACAGAGTATGAACCAATAATCTATTCGGCACTTAATTCATCAAAAGTAATGATAGTAATAGGAACAAAAACAGAATACTTTAATTCCCCGTAGGTTCGTAATGAATGCTCAAGATATATTAATATAATGAATAGTAATAGTGATCAAAAATATTTGATACCATGCTATAAAGATATGAAAATATTAAACCTACCTAATGAACTAAAAGTGTATCAATGTCAAGATTTAAATAAACTTGCATATATGCACGATCTAATAAAAGAAATAGATAAAATATTTGATAAAGACATTGAAGAATCAGATACAAATATATATACTTATACATATAACTCTGAGAACGTACAAGGAATAATAGAGATGCTACTTAGTGAAGGTGACTTTACAAAAGCTTCTGAATTAGTTGAAGATTTACTTAATAATGATTATCAAAATGCAAAAGCATATATATATTTATTAATGATTCAACTTAAAATAAGAAAAGAAATAGATCTAGCGAATTCAAAAGATCCATTATCAAATTATAAGAATTTTAAAATGGTTGTTAAACTAGTTACACCAGAATATAAAGAAACACTATTAGCTTATAACAGCGCTTCTTCTAGAACATATTTTGAAAATATAAAATTAAAGAAATATAATAATGCATTATTTTTATCAGAAACAAAATCATATGACGCATATAAAAGTGCAATAAAATTAGTAAAAGAGATTATAGATTATAAAGATTCAAAAGAATTAGTTATAAAATATGAAAATGAATGTAAGAAGTTTGAAGAGCGAAAGAAAAAGAAATCAGTTTACCTTTGGTCAACTATTGGGGTATTTGTACTTACAATTTTAATTTTAGTAGTTGTGATAATTGTGCCAAAAGATAAATTAAGAGAAGCAAAGAACCTAATAGAAACAGGAAACTATGAAAAAGAACTAGAAATTATTGAAGATTTAGGAAATTATAAGGATGCTGAAAACCAATATTCAATGATAGAAGCGTACAAAGCTTTTGATGAAAATAACTTTCTTGGAGGCATAAACTACATTCTAAAAATAGGTAGAGAAGTAACTATAAAGTATAATGTAAATGATGGATATATTAAAAAAGAAACAGAAGTGATTAAAAATATTAATGATATAAATTACAGTCCAATAAGAGAAGATTATGAATTTGTTAAATGGAATCAAACTAACTTTGAAATAGTAAATGTTGAAAATGCATATAAAGCAGAAGTAAATCTAGAAGCAGAATGGGAAAGAATATATCATGTTAAATACTATTTATATGGTGGAACATGTGAAGATTTACAATATGATTTTAAGAAGGATGATAAATTCGACTTACCAATCCAAAAAAGAAAAGGATACTTAATCTGTGAGTGGTATAATGCAAAAGATAAGCTAATAGAAGAACTTTATAATGCAGATATTACTTTATATGCAAAATGGTTAGAATGTAAAGTAATTAACAACACAATACATTTTGGTTCTTTTCCTCAAACTAAAGTGATTGATCAAGACACTATTGATATACTTAAAAAACCTATTCATATAATGAAAGAGGTAATATTATTTACAATGGCATAGAATATGCTAAATTAAACAATTAATTTTATGAAGTTGAACCAGTTAAATGGAAACAATATAAAATTGAAGATGGAGAGTTTTACTTTGTATCAGAATGTATTTTAGATCAACAAAATTTTAATTACACGGAAGAGGCAAGATATATAGATGGAAAGTATGTCTATGGAAATAATTACTATTATGCTGAAATAAGAAATTGGTTAAATGGATTAACTAGATATGATTATGATTTCTTGAAAATGACATTTACTGAAGATGAGAAAAATGCTCTTAGCATAATCTCTTTAGATTATCAAAAAGACATAGTTTGTTTATTAAGTAAAAGTGATGTTGAAAAATACCAAAATATAATCAAATTAGAAGCTAAAGCAACAGATTAGAGTATTGCTAAAGGTATTATGTACAATGAAGAAAAAGCCACAGGATATTACTGGTTATCAACTAATGTATCAACAAGTAAAGAAAATGTTTATGCAATACCTCATAATAGTACAAAAATTGTAGAAGTAAAATGTACATCAAATATAGTCGGATTAAGACCAGTGATTAAACTAAAAATTAATAAATAGGTCCTATAAATATACTATATAATGATAAAAATATTGACAATTGAATTAAAAAGGTATATAATTAAATGTACATTATAAGGAGGAATTATTATGAAATTAACAAAATCTTTATTATCATTAGTATTAGCATTAGTATGTGTATTCATGTTATTTGGATGTGGATTATCTCAAAGTGATGCTGATAAAATCAATGAAAAAGCAGAAGCTGATGAACATTTCACTTATGCTGAAATCGTTGAAAAATATGGCGAACCAACTATCAATGCTACACTTGAAGTATTAGGTTCTCGTAATGGTGTAATCACTTATATCGAAGGCGTAACAAAAGAAGAATATGATGAAAAAGGTGAAGAAGCATTCAAAGATGCTAAAACTTTAATCGTTACTATTGTTAATAATAAAGCTACAAAAGCTGTATTTGCTGAAAACACAGAAGAAGCTGAATAGTATTTTGAAATAATAAATCTAGTTAGTGATGACTAGATTTTTTAAAATAATAAATCTAGTTAGTGATGACTAGATTTTTTTAAAATAATAAATCTAGTTAGTGATGACTAGATTTTTTATTTTGTCATCATTTAAAAAAAATATAAAATAAACATTGATAAAAAAGTAAAAAAAATATATAATTATAAATAGAGATATCAATTACTATTATACGAGGAGGTAATTATATGTATAAACAATTGTTTGAAAAAATTAAAGAGTCATTAATATCAGTACTTCCTTTAACCTTAATTGTAATTATTCTAAATTTTACACCATTAATTAATTTTACTGCTGATGAGTTAGTAATTTTTGTAATTTCAGCAGCATTATTAATTATAGGGATTGGTTTGTTTAACTTGGGTGCTGATTTAGCTATGACTCCAATGGGCGAGTATATTGGAACCAGCTTAACCAAATCAAAAAAACTTGGGGTATTATTGATTGCATCAGTAGTATTAGGTTTTTTCATTACTATCGCTGAACCTGACCTTTCTGTTCTTGCTAAGCAAGTTGAAGAGATTATGAATGGAACAGTTCTAATAATTTGTGTTGGAGCAGGTGTTGCATTATTCTTATTAATAGCAGTATTAAAAATTGTATTTAAGAGAAATTTAGCATCTTTATTAATGTTTTTCTATATGTTACTATTTGCATTATGTTCTATAGTAATTATTAATGGAAATGAAGGTCTTTTACCACTAGCATTTGACTCTGGTGGTGTCACTACTGGACCTATCACAGTACCATTTATTATGGCACTTGGTGTTGGGATTGCTTTTACTATTGGTGGTAAGAGAGCCAATGAAAACAGCTTCGGTCTTATTGCATTATGTTCTATTGGACCAATGCTTGCTGTGGTGGTATTAAGTATGTTTGCTGATGGTAATGTTCCATATGAAGTTCCTGAAGCTTATATTTTACCTGATAATTTATTAAAGAGTTATTTTGAAACATTACTTACTGTAACTAAAGAAGTAACAATAGCATTAGCGTTTATTGTATTTTTCTTCTTTGTTATTCAATCAATATTTATTAAATTACCTAAAAAGAGAATTATCCAAATTATAATTGGTATATTATATACATATGTAGGATTAATAATATTCTTAACATCTGTTAACGTTGGTTTTATGCCAATTGGTTATAAGATGGGTATGGATCTTGCTAATAATGAAGTTGCTTTAGTAATTATAAGCTTTATTATTGGTCTAGTTGTAGTATTAGCTGAACCTGCTGTACATGTTCTTAATAAACAAGTAGAACATATTACTAATGGTATCGTAACAAAGAAATCAATGACAATAGCTTTATCTATTGGTGTGGGTATTTCTATTTGTTTATCAATTATAAGAATTATCTTTGATTTCTCAATTCTATATTATCTAATTCCTGGTTATTTTATCTCATTAGGACTTTCATTCTTTGTACCAAGAATGTACACAGCAATCGCCTTTGACTCAGGTGGTGTAGCCAGTGGTCCACTTACATCAACATTTATTTTACCATTTGCTGTTGGTGTATGTATGGTATTACAAGGAGATGCTAATATAATGAAAGATGCCTTTGGTATCGTTTCAATGGTAGCAATGACACCATTAATTACTATTCAATTATTAGGTTTCAGAGCCCTTGCAGCAAAGCGTATCAGAGAAAAGATCGCGATGAAGAGAATTCTAAATGAAGATGATAATATAATCATCGACTTTATGTAGGAGGGTTTTATTAAATATGGAAGGTAAAAACTTAAACATTCGTAAGAATAATAATCCAAATTTAAAAAAATTGAAATTATTAGTTACTATTATTGATAGAAGTAAAGCATTATTCTATATAGATTTCTTTGAACAATATCAAATTAATATGCAAATGATATGTTATGGACATGGTACTGCTGACTCAGAAATGTTACACTATTTAGGTTTAGCATCAAATGAAAAAGCAGTAATACTATCAGCTGTTAAAGAAGAAGTGTTAGAAGATTTACTTCCGACGCTTAATGAAAAATTCAATACTGTAAAGAATGGTAAAGGAATTGCCTTTGTTGTACCTTTCAAGAGTGTGATAGGCGTAGCTACATACCAATTCTTAGTAAATGAGAAACTTTCTTAGGAGGCTCTTATGAACAAAAAATATGAAGTAATATTATGTATAGTAAATAGTGGGTTTGCTGAACTTGTAATGGATACAGCAAAACAATTTGGTGCTAAAGGTGGAACTGTTCTAAATGCCAGAGGAACAGTATCAAAAGAAGCTGAAAAGATATTTAATATAACAATTCAACCTGAAAAAGAAATAGTAATGATTTTAGTAGTTGATACAATTAAAGACAATATCTTACAAGCACTACACACAGCTGCGGGGACTAATAGCCCTGCTCAAGGCATTGCTTTCTCTCTACCAGTAGAAAGTGTTGTAGGTATAAATGAATCTAAAACTAATAAATAATAAATATAAAAATCTAAAATTATAGACTGCTACATATTGGAAGCAGTCTTTTAATTTGGAGTTATTGAAAATAAAACAAAAATATGATAAAATTAAATAAAAAAATAAGATAGGTGATAATATGACTCAATATGAATTAAACAAGAAAGATAGATTCTTATATGTTTGGAAAATAGTTTGGATAATATTATATATAGTATTCACAGGATTTCAGATATATGCAATACTAGATGGATACTATGATAATTTATCAAATGTACAGTCTACAGAATCAAATAGCATCAATATAAATTCAATAGGATTAGTACTCGCAATAATAGTAATCATATTTGGAGTAATTGGTTATGGAATATTATTAATAATGAGTATAGCAGGATTTATTGTAGCATTTACTAATAAAAGTTCTCCACTTAGAAAGAAAAATTTAATAATTTTTCTAATAGGAAGCATCCTTCCTGTATTTACAGAATTAATACTAATTGGAATAACAATGTTACTAAGTAATAGTATAACAAACACAATGTTATAAGGAGCAAAAAATGAATAAATTAAATGAAGTAGCAATAACATACACAATGACAGAGGAATTTATAAAGAAAAATACAGAACCATATTCTCATGTAGATGCTGTAGTTGTTGTTGAAGTAAATAAACTAATAAGTATTATAGGATTATTTACCAAAGATAACAAAAAATTTTATGATATAAATAACAATTTAATATTAATAGATGGTGGCGGGAGAATTATCGCAACGGAAGATGATGACCTATATCAAAGTAGTTTTGTGAAGGATGTATATTCTGAACATGATAATGTTTTAATCGAAGATTTAACTATAACAAATGTAATAAATAATATAGACATTAATAAAGATAATAATAAACAAGATATCAGTAAACCAGGCAATAAAGAAATAATAGAAGATAAGAGAAGTCCTCAAGAAATTGTCATAAACCCTGATAATCAAAAGATATTTACTGAAGAACAAAAACTAAATAAAACTGACGCAAGTAAAATTAAACCATATAAAAATTTATATATCGATTCAGATGTGAGTATAGAGATATTTGATAGCAGTCGTGATACAGTGGTTTACGAAACATTATTTGCTCCAGCAGCATACTTCAAAGAACTTAGATTAACAGAAATAACAGATGGATATAGATTAACAATAAGAACAAATAATAGTTCAAATAATAACATTAATATTTCTTCTAATACTACAGTTTATATCAATGGAAAAATTATTTCAAATTCAAATAAATATCCTGATGCAAAAGTAAAAGTATATGTTAATAAAGAAATATTTAAATATATAGATATAACAGGTGTAAGCACTGACATTAGCATCAAATCAAGAATTGAAGATATAAAAGCAAAAACTGTATCTGGTAATATAAAAGTATATGAAGGTAAAAATAGAGTTCACTGTGAAAGTGTAAGTGGAGACATCAAAGTAATTAATACTCCAACTAAGCAGGCTGATATCTATACAAAAAGTGTATCAGGTAATATTGAAATAGTTCCAAAAAATACAAAAAAAATAGAATTAAATACTAAAACAGTAAGTGGAAAGGTAATAAATACATTTAAAGAATCTGGCAGAGTTACATGTAATATATCAGCTCAATCTGTATCTGGCAATATAATTATTAAAAACTTAATTTAATATAAATACAAAAAATAAAGTGCAATTTATAGAGCAATTCTGCACTTTAAATTATGGAGACAATATGAAAGTTTTATACACAGGATTTGATGGTGTAAATAATCCATCAAATGTTATACTAAAAGAAATAAACAATGACAAAATAATATTCAAAAATTCATACAAAGAAATTGATAAAACATTATTAAATATAAAAATAGAACAATATGATTTAATAGTAATGCTCGGACTAAGAAACAATCTAAAGAAAAGTATAAGACTAGAAGAAAATGCTAATTTAGATAATGAATTAATAGAAACAAGAATAGATTGCATAAATTTGAAAGAGTATTTTATTAAAAATAATACTTCATGTATAATAAATAATAAAACAACAAATTATCTATGTAATTATGCTTATTATAAGGTTTTAAAAAGAAATAAAAACACCATATTTATTCATATTCCAGAATTAAAAAATATTAAAGATTTTGATAAATTAGTAAACTTAATAACAAATATAACTATCACCACTTCTATATAAATAAGTGGTGCTTTTTGGTTGTTACAAATAATCAATATTAAGAATTCTTGTATATAAATAATATTAGATGGGAAATGATTGAAAATATATTTTTTTTTCTAATTAATATGTTATAATTTGGTTAGGTGAGATAGTATGATAATAAAATTAAGTCTAAAAAGTTTTTTCAAAGTAAAAAAATTATTAAGCATAACATTTCTTTCTTTAATGATAATTTGTTTTGTTGCATTATTATTTGGAATTAATTATGGATATTGTAATAGTGATTTTTATAATAGATATGAGTCAAAACAAAAAACATATGTAATTAACCAAATAAGACCAAACAAAAGTATAACTGAATCTATTAAGGATTTTACTGAAGATAATATAAAAAATTTGGATTATATGTATGTTCATTGTCAAGAGATATATTATGATCAAAACGAAATATATAATGAAAATGATATAGAAAATAATCAAAAGTATATAGATATAAAGTTGTTTAAATTTTGTGTTGAAGAAATGAATGAAGTATTAAGAGCGTGGTATGGAAAAAGTTTCACTCAAGAAGATATAAAAGCAGGAAAAAAGAAAATTATATTATCATCAGATTTTAGTAAAGAATTTATAGGTAAAGAAATCCTTTTATTTAACGATATTTATGAGGTAATTGGTATAGCAGATTCTAACTATATTCCTTTAAATTCGGTCAACATTTTAGGAAATGAAGAAACAGTACAATCAATTGAAATTGTTATTTCTAACATAATTAAAGATAATAAAGAAAGAGATAAATTTAATAACTATTTAAAGAATACATTTTCATTTGGCAAAGTAAATTCACCAGATGAAGACTATAAAACTATTATCGACTATATACCAATGTTAATTCCAACATTACTAGTTGTAATTATAGGATTAACTAATCTTGGATTTTTATATGTATTTTTCCTTAAAAAGAAGAAAAGAAGTTTAGATATATATAAATTATGTGGTGCAAGCATCTCTGATTGTATAAAAATAATGACAGGCGAATTTTTAGTATTAGTTTCTTCTTCGTTTATAGTATCTACTTTAATATATAAAACTATAATGATAATAGCTTTTCCTAAAGTTACATTATCAGAAATGTTAGATGTTGGTTTATGTGTTTATGACACATTATCAATCTTTAGAATTATATTAATCTATTTAATAGTAGTAATAATAACGAGCCTACTCTTTATTCCTCATATAATAAAATCAATAAATAATGATTTAAAAGTGAAAGGATGATTTTTATGAAAAAAATTAAAATTTCTTTTGATATATTTCTTAAGAAGAAAATAATGAATATATTTATCATAATGGAATTAGCTCTTTCACTATGCTTTGGAATATTAGTAATCTCAATAATTGATAAAGAATATGAATATTATTCTATTACGAAAGAAATTAGTGAAGCCTATGTTTATATGTCTAAGAATAATCTATTGGATGAAAATTCAATGCTAAATAAATATCAAGAAGAAGGGAAGATTGAAGTTACTAGATTTAGAGAAGAAAATATATGGGGTTATAATGAATCGATTGATGATCCTCAAAAAGCTTATTTATTGAGTGAGTATCATATAGATAAAGTCTATACAATGGATAAAATTCAAGAAGAAGTTATGAAACAAAATTTGATAAATGGAAGATGGTATGAAAGTAATAGCATAACAAAAGATTCAGATAATGATATTGAATGTGTAATAATAGGTGATGAAAAAGATTTTCCGATAGGTACAATTATAAATGGAGCTTTATTCAAATTTACATATGATAAAGATAACAACAGTTTAAACTGGGAAATAAAAGTAAAGTATAGATTTAAAGTTGTTGGGACATTAGGAGAAACATCAGATATTTTCACATTTAATACACAAGCAAATCCACCAGAAAGTTTACTAATAAGAGATATGTTTGATGAGGTGAACTATGGTGTAGATAATTTCTTTGAAAAAATATCAATCAATTATTCATCAAAAAAAGATAATTTAGAAAAAGATAATGAAGAAAAGAATGTAACAATTTTATGCTCATCGAATGATATATATAATGATAACTATATTTACGAAGAAGGAATGATAGCAAATAATGATAAAAATGCAATGTTTACTTTTAATGAAGAAGTAACAGATGAAGAAAAAGAAGAAATAATAGACATATTAAAAAAAGAAGCGAGTGTTACAAGTTTTGATAACACTAAAAATAATGAAAAGGCGCTTGCTATAAATTCAATAACTTCATATTTGCCATTAGTAATATGTTTTATGGCAATAACAATAGCAGCACTAATATGTACAAGTATTTTAACATATATTAACAACCAAAAAATGATTGATACTTTTGTAATATGTGGGATGAGTTATAATGATGGAATTAAGATAAATATAATGTATTCATTAATTGTTATTATATCCTCTTTATTAATAGCATTTATAATTTGGACAACACTTTCAATATTTGGTGTAATTCCATGGGATAATATGAACTTTGGTGATACTTCTATAGTTTATGTTTTGATAAATATTATCATTGATTTTATAATTATTAATATAGTGAATTCTATAACATTAAAGAAAGAATATAAATATGAAAAATAATATTAGAAATAAAAAGAAAGTCGAGAATAGATAATGATTAGACTAGAAAACATATGTAAATATTATAACTATGAAAAACCAAATCAAACAATAGGAGTGGAGAATGTTTCATTATCAATTCAAAGAGGAGAAATGGTAGCTATAATGGGTCCATCAGGATCTGGAAAAACAACCCTTTTGAATGTATTGTGTGGAGGCAATCCCCCACAAAACGGTACTTATTATTATGATAATGTTAATGTATATAGTTTAAATGAAAGTGAAAGAAGCAAATTGAGAAACGAACAAATAGGAATAATAATGCAAGATTTCGCATTAGTTGAAGAATATAGTGTATTAGAAAATATATTAATTCCATTTTGTTTTAGAAAAGGTACACGCATCAATAAGAAGGAATTAAATAAGAAAGTAATAGATGCATTAAAAGAAGTAGGAATTGAAGAATTAAAAGATAAATTAGTTTCAGAATTATCTGGTGGTGAAAAACAAAGAGTAGCAATAGCTAGAGTACTATCTCAAGAAACAAAAGTTATATTGGCAGATGAGCCTACAGGAGCATTAGATGAAACTAACTCGACAAATATCATGAATATCTTTAAAAATTTAAATAAAAAAGGAATAACAATAATAATAGTTACTCATGATGAAACAATTGCAAAGTCTTGTAATAGAATCATTAATCTAATTGATGGTCATATTATAAATTAAATTATAAAAGCAAAGTTGAAAAACTTAGTGAAATATATAAAAGTTTTCGATATACAAGAAAAAACTATTGAAAATGTAAAACTTTTTTTGTATAACATCTGGCTGGAGGTTTGTATATGATAATAAGATTAGACTATGTAAATGAAATCAAGAAGTTTATTGATGTTCCATTAGTGAAAGTTTTATCAGGAGTAAGAAGATGTGGAAAGTCTACAATCTTAGAAATGATTAGAGAAGAATTAATTAACAATAGTAATATAAAAAAGAAAATATCATAGTTAGAAAATATAATGAAGTTATTATGATGATATGACATATAAGGGAATGAAAATGGAATTGAATTAATTCATATTGCGGATTTCTTGTTAAAAGAAAATTGGTAAATAATAGAATCACCACATAGATATTATAGAGTGGTGATTTTTTATGATGTATTTAATGGGTATTGTGGGAATGACATTTCATTACGTTTAGTTAAGTTAAACTTGTATTCGACATTTAATTAATATAAGTTCTGAAATACATCTTGATATACTTACAAGAGGTGGAATAAAATATGGCGTTAATAGAAGTATCCTCGTTTCGAATCATCATTAGAATAATTAGTAACCTATGATAACTATGTATGTTTTATGAAAATGAAGGAAGAATCAATGATACGGAAAAAGATAATATTGTTAATACTCCAAAATGAAGATTTTTCCTAATATCAAGTGCTAATAAAAGGACAAATATTGACATTATTGCAATTGACTTCATAGAACGAATATTTAATTAACAAAAAAGACTGCACTATATGTACAGTCGTATTATAAATCCAAACTATTTGGATTAAGTAAGAAATCAAGAATGTTTATGAATAAATAACCTTTCTCGTTACGCCAAGGTTTTCCTAAATCTTGAGTGACAATTATTTTTTTAAATGAGTCATTGATTTTATCTAATGATGATGTTTCTTGAATCATTTTAGCATCATTAGGTATTGAAAAAGCTGACTGTATATAATAACGATTACCACCTTTGTTACAAATAAAATCAACTTCTAATTGGATTAATTGTTGTTTACCATTTTTGTTTCGAATCATGTGCTCAATTATACCTACATCAATATTATATCCACGTATTAGTAATTCATTATATATGATATTTTCCATTATGTGAGTTTGTTCTTGTTGTCTGTAATTTAGTTTACAATTACGAATTCCAATATCAGTAAAATAAAATTTAAATGGTGAATTAATATATTTTTTACCTTTTATGTCATATCTTTGAGTTTTATTAATGATAAAAGCATCAATCAGGTAATCAATATAAGTTGATAGAGTTTTATCCGTAGTTTTGATATTGTTAGAAGAAAATGTATTAGCAAGTTTAGTAGGATTAGTCAAAGAGCCTATAGAAGATGCAAGAATGTCAACTAAACTATCAATTACAACATCACCTTTAAGGTTATTTCTTTCAACAACATCTTGAATATAAGTTTTAGTTAGTAAATCTTTCAAATAATTTATTTTTTCAGAGTCAGTTTTTTTTGTTAGCAACATTGGCAATCCGCCATATGTACTATACTCATTCCATGCTTCGTATTTATCATCCCATAAATTTGATGAATAAAATTCTGCAAAAGAAAGTGGGAATACACGAACCTCATCACCGCGACCTCTAAATTCAGTCATTATATCTGAAGATAAAAATTTCGAGTTTGAACCAGTAACATAAATGTCGACATTATCTAAACGAAGTAAACCATTTAGTATTCCGTATATACGGATTGGTTCTTTATCTGTAAGTTCTTTATCGGATATAGCAAATTGAACTTCATCTAATAGAATATAAAACATCTCAGTTTTATTTGTAATCTTAGAGTAAAGATATTCAGATAATTTATCAGGATTACGATATTCACGATTCAAATCATCATCCAATGCGAGTGTTATGATGTTTTCTTCTTTAATTCCGCATTCAAGAAGATAGTTTCGGAAAATTTTGAAAAGAAGATAACTTTTACCACAGCGTCTAATACCAGTGACAATCTTAATTAAGCCATTTTCTTTTCTGTTAATTAGTTGATTTAGATATAAATCACGTTTGATCAATTTCATACAAAACCCTCCTTGTTGCGACAAAATTTAAAATGTTAAGTTTTTCCGTAGTAATTATATCACAATAATTTGAAATAGTCAAATATAATAGCATTTAGTTAGATACGAAAATTTATAAAATGTTAACTTTTTTCGTAGTAAAAATTGAAGTGAAGTTAATGACAATACAAATATAATATCAAATATAGTTTTCACCACTTGCATATAATTTAGTGGTGATTTTTTTATGAACAAACTTACAAGTAAGTTCTATTTAGTGGGTATTAAAGGTTCGGGCATTGCATTTTGTCTGGCAGAAAAAGTTTAAAAAACAAGCGTAAAAAAGAGCAAATTATGTAAAGCGGAAGTAACTTAAATGCTTTAAATGATTAACCAAACAATCAAAACTTATATTCGACATTTAATTAACATAAGTTTTGACAAATCAAATAAGATAGTATATAATATTACCGAAAGGTGGTATTTAAATGTATATTAGTAAAGAATTAAAAGTGATAAGAGAAATATTATCTTTAACTCAAGAAGATTTAGCATTAATTATAGGTGTTTCATTAGACACAATTAGTAGATGGGAAAATGAAAAAACAGATATTGAAGATAAAAATATAGAATTGATTTATAATTATGCTTTTGAAAAGGGGATTTATATTAATAAAATATATGAACAAATTCTTTGCGAAGATTGTGAAAAATTAAGTCTCAAACTTTTGTTTCATGGCGCTAAAAATACTATTAATTTACCACTGGATTTTAAATATTCTAAAGAAAACAATGACTTTGGGAGAGGTTTTTATTTAGGTGAGAACCTTGAACAAGCATATACTAATATTACAAATACTTCATCAAAATATGTTTATTCATTTTCTTTATTAGATAAAGATTTAAAAATAGAAAAATTTAATGTAAATACAGAATGGATGTTGGCAATTGCTTACTATAGAGGATGGCTAACGCACTATAAAAGTAATGAATTATTAAATAATGTTGTTAAGAAAGTAGAAAATGCAGATATAATAATTGCTCCAATTGCAGATAATAGAATGTTTGATTTGATTTCGGAATTTGTAGATGGATCAATTACAAACGAACAGTGCGAACATGCATTAGCCGCTACTAATTTGGGTAATCAATATGTTATTAAAACAACAAGAGCATTAGAAAAATTATTATTCACAAAATTGTTTTTCTTATCAAGTAAAGAAAAAGAAATGTATAAAAATAAAAGATTAGAAAATAATAATAACAATTTAAATAAAGTTAAGGTTGCTAGAATTGAATATCGTGGAAAGGGTCAATATATTGATGAGTTGTTGAAATGAAAAAATTAGATTTTAATGAAAGAAAATTATGTCAAATACAAGGTAAAATTTTTGAAGAATCTATTGAAAAAGTACAATGTAGTTCTTTGATTTTTATTAGACGTTTTATGCAATCTTCTTTATCTGCAAAATTTGATGATTATAGTATCTTGGTTATGGCTCTAGATATAAACGATTGCTTTTTTGAAATAGAGAATGAATATGGAGTCTCTTCATATGGGAAAATTAAATATTCAAAAAACGAAATGTTTTGGATTGGTTATATTTATAGAGCATTGTCAATAATTTATAAATTATCAAGTAAAAAAGTATTTAGTTTATTTAATGCTAAAGAAATAGTGAAGTATTATAATATTTTTCATACTTTTGACATTGAGCAAGCTGCAGAGAGAATGATGGAGAGTATAAATTATAAAATTTTAGATAAAGAAAAAGATGCATATAAGCTTTTAAAAAAATTAATGATTAGAGAAAGGCTTGAAGCAATGATTGGACAAATCATAAATGTATACATTGATAGACCGATAGGATCAGTTCACCCAAAACATTCTGATATTTTGTATCCAATAAATTATGGATATATAAAAGAAATTACTGCAGTCGATAATGACTACCAAGATGTGTATGTTTTTGGTGACGAAAATAAAATAGATTATTGTAAAGGTAGAGTTTATGCTGTAGTAGAAAGAGAAAATGATTTAGAAGACAAGTTAATAGTTGTAACTGATAATAAAAATTATTCAATAGAGGAAATTAAAGAAATAATTAATTTTCAAGAAAAGTATTTCAAATATAAAATAGTTAAATAAAATATTAATATCACCACTTGCATATAATTAAGTGGCGATTTTTTTATGAAGTATTATTTGGTAGGGATTAAAGGCTAGGGACTTTACAAATGTCTGGCAACATTTAATGAAGAAAACAAATATGTTGAAATAAATTATGTGCAAAAATGTCGAAATATGTGGACAAATAAATAGACATTTATATGGACAAAACATACAAATTATGTTATAATTAATATGTATGGAGGACATGTTTATGATTATTGGTGAAGAAAGTGAAATTTTAGAATTTAAACTTACTACTGGAGAAAGAAGAGAAGCCACAGAGGCAATTGTAGCTATTTTGAATAAACATTGTAAAGGCACACTGTATTTTGGTATAGATGATAATGGGTATGTGAAAGGACAACAAATTAGTGATAGCACAAAAAAGGATATTTCTAGAATAATAAATGAGTTGATAGAACCTAAAATTTCTCCATCAATTGAGATATTGACCATAGAAGGAAAACAAATAATTAAAGTTTCTTTTTCGGGACACAACAGACCTTATTCATCTAATGGTAGATACTTAATTAGAGTTGGAACTGAAAATCGTAAGATGACAAATGATGATTTAAAACGTTTGATCAAACACGAAGATTATTCCTCAAAATGGGAAGAAGAATTAACAAATTTTGTAATAGATGATTTAGATGATGAAGCAATCATAGATTTTTTCAATTCGTCAAAAAGCTGTGGAAGATTGACAATGAATAATTTTGATAAGCATAGATTATTAACTAGTTTAGATTTGATATCAGGAAGTAAAGTTAAAAATGGTTGCTATGCACTATTTGGTAAGAATGCCAAAATAAGTTTAAAACTTGCAACGTATGCTACTGATAATAAAGTAACCTTTACTGATTTAAAACTACTTAATGGCAATATATATAATTTATTAAACGAGGCTTTGCAATATATTTTAAATAGAATTAATTGGAGACCTGTTATTGGAAACCGTAAAAGAGAAGAATTGCCTGAAATACCAGAAAAAGCATTAAGAGAAATAATAGTTAATGCGTTTGCGCATTCTGATTATGAATCATTACCTGAAATTGAAATAGGAATTCATCCTGGTAAAATTGAAATATATAATCCAGGAAGTTTTCCAGATGATCTAACACCATATGATTTTATTACAAAAAATCTTCCTTCCTATAAAAGAAATAAATTGATCTTAGATGTGTTGTTTAGAAGTAAGGACGTTGAAAAATCAGGAACTGGATTTCAAAGAGTTAATGAATTATGTAATGAATTTAACGTCTCTTGGAATTTTAGAAAGGAAGCATATGGTTTTTTCTTTGAATTTATTAGGACAAATGTCCACTTAAATGTCCATATAAACGAAGAATTAACTGAAGGGGAACAAATTATTTTTAATTTAATAAAAAATAATGATAGCATTAGTAAATCCGAGTTAGCAATAAGAATAAACAAATCAGAAAAAAGTGTTCAACGATTAATTTCTTCTTTAATAAAGAAAGGATTAATAATAAGAGTTGGCTCAAATAAAACAGGATATTGGAAGACAGTTGAATAAATATGAAAATATATGTTTACAGGTTTTAATGGCTTTAATAATACTTCTAAAGTGATTATTGATAAAATTAATAATGATAAATTATTATTCAACAATTCATATAATAAAATAGATAGTCAGCTAGCTAATATTAATGTAGAAGACTATGATTTAATAGTAATGTTAGGATTAAGAAATAATCTAAAGAAAAGTATTAGATTAGAGATAAATAATTTGTTAGATAATGAACTATTATAT
>CAZHQU010000009.1:0-17446 GCA_964534245.1 uncultured Coprobacillus sp. | reverse complement strand
ACTTGCTGAAGAGGCTGGTGAAATAACAACTACTGAAACAGCTATATATAAAAAATAATCTATTAATTTGTTTAAATAACATTTTTAATTAATCTGATATTATTTTTTATTTACTTATTTTAGATTTTATTTTATAATGATTATAGAAAGAAGGTGTATTTATATGAATTTTTTAAGTTCATTATTAAAACTTGCTGAAGAGGCTGGTGAAATAACAACTACTGAAACAGCTACTTTTACTGAAATTTTAAATACCATTTTAACATGGCTTTCTACTGAAGGGGTTAAGTTAGTTATTGGTTGTATTGTTTTATTTATTCTTTTCAAAGTTATTAACTTTATTTCTAATAGATTTAAAAAGGGAATGGAAAAGAAAAATAGAGATAAGACAATTACAATGGTACTTTATCAAATAATTCGCAAAGGTTTAAAAATTTTAGCAATTTTAATATTTTTTGGATATGTAGGTATTGATACAGCAGGTATTGGTACAGCAATTGCATCACTTGGTGTTGCTTTAGGTTTAGCTTTACAAGGTTCTTTAAGTAATCTTGCTGGTGGTATTGTTATTTTAGTTTTAAGACCATTTAAGATTGGTGATTGGGTAGAAGCTCAAGGTGAAGGTGGTTCTGTAGAAAATATTGGTATTTTCTATACAACATTAGTTACTGGTGATAATAGAATCGTTATGATTCCTAATGGTGTATTAGCAAACGGAACAATGGTTAACTACTCAACAAAAGAATTACGCCGTGTTGATTTAGAGTTTTCAATTAGCTATGATGAAGACTATGAAAAAGCTAAACAAGTTATTTGGGAAGTTATTGGTAAAACAAATAATATTTTAGATGATCCAAAACCTTTTGTTAGATTAAAAACTCATGGAGAAAGCCGTATAAGTATAGTTACAAGACTTTGGGTTAAAAATGGTGATTACTGGACTGTATACTTTGATATGATGGAATCAATTAAAACTGAATTTGATAAAGCTAATATTGAAATTCCATATAATCAATTGGATGTACATATTAAAAATAAATAATTTGTAATAATTAAGCATCCTAATTAAAAGGATGCTTTATTGGAGGCTGCTGAAAAGTCTCCATTTTATTTTTATTTGTATAAATTTATAATAAAATAACAAAAAAAATATTTTTGTATATATGAATAATTTAATTATTTGATATAATATATATAGAAGGTGATGTTATGTTAAAAGCAGTTTTTTTTGATTTAGATGGTACATTATTACCGCTTAACGAAGATTTATTTATAAAAGTATATTTTAAACAACTAGCAAAAAGATTATGTCCACTAGGATATGAACCAAACAAATTGATTGATGTCATTTGGAATGGGACAATGCTTATGATGAGAAATGATGGAACTAAGACCAATGAAGAAGTATTTTGGAATTATTTTAAAGAGTGTTATAGTGATGAAAGCATAAAAGATAAAGAATATATTGATAGTTTCTATACTAATGAATTTAAAGAAACGAAAAAGGTTTGTGAAGCTAATCCATATGTTAAAGATATAATTAAATTTTGTAAGGCAAATAACTTAATTGTTGTTCTCTCTACAAATCCAATTTTCCCAAAACAAGGAACATTAACTAGAATGAGTTATTTAGATCTAAAAGAATCTGACTTTGATTATGTTACTACATATGAAGAATGTAGATATTGTAAACCTAATCCAATGTATTTTAAATCATTATTAGAAAAGTTCAATCTAAAACCAGAAGAAGTATTGGTTTTTGGTAATAATACATATGAAGATGGAGATTGTTCAAAAGCATGTAATATGAAATGTTATATGGTTGGTGATTATATAATAAAAAGTGATAAAGCTAAACATGAATATGATCATATTCATATGACAGAAGTTATAGATATAATTAAAAAATATTTAAATTTATAGTATAGATATTTTTCATAAAATATAGTATAATATTTACATATATTAGTAATAATATATAGTACAAATTGTTTATAAATAATTATAAAAAGAGGTGTGATATGGAACAAAAATTTTTAAAATGTGAAAAATGTGGTAATATTGTTGCTTGGGTTTATGAAAGTGGAGTTCCACTAATGTGCTGTGGAAAGAAAATGGAAGTTATCGTTCCTGGAACTGTTGAAGCATCAAAGGAAAAACATATTCCTGTTTATGAAGTAAAAGATAATAAAGTATATGTTACTATAGGAAGTGTCGAACATCCAATGGTTGAAGAACATTATATTGAATGGGTTTCTATTCAAACAAAGTATGGAAATCAAAGAAAAGCTTTGAAACCAAATCAAGAGCCTAAAGTTTGTTTTTCTATCTGTGAAGGTGATGAAGTAGAAGCAGTCTATGCTTATTGTAACTTACATGGATTATGGAAAGCATAATAACATTTAGAAAATATATAAGGAAGATAATATGAAAAACGTTACAAAAGATATTTATTATATTGGTGTAAATGATCATAAGATAGATTTATTTGAAGGACAATATGTAGTTCCAAATGGAATGGCATATAACTCATATATTATTAAAGATGAACAAATTGCTGTAATCGATACTGTTGATAAAAACTTTACACATGAATGGCTAGATAATATTAAAGATGTTTTGGGTAGTACAAAACCTAATTATTTAATAGTTCAACATATGGAACCAGATCATTCAGCAAATATTGTTAATTTCTTAAAAGCATATCCAGAAACTAAAGTTGTTGGTAATGCTAAAACATTTAAAATGATGGAACAATTCTTTAATACGACTTTTGAAAACAAAATAGTTGTGACTGATGGTGAGTCATTAACTATAGGTAAACATACCTTAACGTTTGTATTTGCACCAATGGTACACTGGCCAGAAGTAATGGTTACTTATGATTCATATGATAAAGTGCTATTCTCTGCTGATGGATTTGGTAAGTTTGGTGCATTAGATGTTGAAGAAGATTGGGCATGTGAAGCTAGAAGATACTATATAGGTATTGTTGGTAAGTATGGTGCTCAAGTTCAAAATTTATTAAAGAAGGCTGCTAGTTTAGACATTCAAATTATTTGTCCATTACATGGTCCAGTTTTAACTGAAAACTTAGGTTATTATATTAATTTATATGATATTTGGTCAAAATATGAAGTTGAAAGCGATGGAATAGTAATTGCTTATACTTCTGTATATGGAAATACTAAGAATGCGGTGATGATGCTTGCTGAAAAGTTAAAGATGAATGGATGTCCAAAAGTAGTTGTTAATGATTTAGCGAGATGTGATATGGCAGAAGCTGTTGAAGATGCTTTTAGATATGGTAAATTAGTTTTAGCTACAACAACATATAATGCTGAAATATTCCCATTTATGAGAGAGTTTATAAATCATTTAGTTGAAAGAAATTATTGTAATAGAACTGTTGCATTTATCGAAAATGGAACATGGGCTCCTACAGCAATGAAAGTAATGAAACAAATGCTAGAAAAATCTAAAAACATAAATTATGCTCAAAATAACGTGACAATTATGTCAGCATTAAATAGTCAAAGTACTGAAAAACTAAATGATCTTGCTAAAGAATTATGTCAAGAATATTTAGCTAAAGAAAGCTCTACAGCAAACAAAAATGATTTAAGTGCATTATTTAATATTGGTTATGGTTTATATGTTGTAACATGTAATGATGGTAAGAAAGATAATGGATTAATCGTGAATACTGTAACTCAAGTTACTAATACTCCAAATAGAATTGCTGTGACAATTAATAAAGAAAATTATTCACATCATATTATTAAACAAACAGGAAAACTAAATGTAAACTGTTTATCAATTGATGCTCCATTTAGTGTTTTTGAAAAATTTGGATTTGTAAGTGGAAGAACAGTTGATAAGTTTGAAAACTGTACACCAAACAGAAGTGATAATGGTTTAGTGTTCTTACCAAGATATATAAATTCATTTATGTCATTAAAAGTAGAACAATATATAGATTTTGAAACACATGGAATGTTTGTATGTTCAATTACTGAATTAAGAGTAATTAATAATTTAGAAACAATGACATATACTTATTATCAAAATAATGTAAAACCAAAGCCAAAAACAGAAGGTAAAAAAGGTTATGTTTGCACTGTATGTGGGTTTGTATTAGAATCAGATACACTACCAGATGATTATATTTGTCCATTATGTAAACATGGTGCTAGTGACTTTGAGCCAATACAATAGAATAATATAAAATATAGAATAATATATAAGATATAGAATAATATAAAATATAGAATAAATACAAGGAGATTAACTTATGAAAAAATTTGTATGTCAAATTTGTGGATATGTTTATGATGAATCAAAAGGTGAACCAGATAATGGAATCGCTCCAGGAACAAAATTTGAAGATTTACCAGAAGATTTTGAATGTCCTTTATGTGGAGTTGGAAAAGAAAATTTTGAAGAAGAATAAAAAGATGCTCTGCGGAGCATTTTTTTAGGCTTTACAAAAGTGTATTTTAGTTAAATAAATATGTAACTAGTGAAACGTTTATTGAAAAAGAATTAGAAATATGATATAATAACTTGTACGGTTGATAAAACCAAATAAATGAAAGGGTAAAAAAGGAGAACAAAATGAAAAAGATTTTAAGTTTTGTATTAGCTTTCTTCTTAGTATTTGCACTTGTAGGTTGTAATGAATGTGAACACAAATTCGTTAACGGTAAATGCGAAGAATGCGGTGAAGCACATGATTGCGTTTATGAAAACGGCAAATGTGAATGTGGAAAAGCACATGACTGCGTGTATGAAGATGGCAAATGTGAATGTGGAAAAGAAGAATCTCATGAACATGAATTCGTAAATGGATCTTGTGCATGTGGTGAACTTCATGATTGCGAATATGTTGACGGCAAATGTGAATGTGGAAAAGAAGAAGTTCATGAACATGAATTTGTAAATGGATCTTGTGCATGTGGTGAACCTCATAATTGTAAATATGTTGACGGCAAATGTGAATGTGGAAAAGAAGAAGAGGTTGTTGTTAACAAGTATACTGTTACATTCAAAGATAAAGATGGAAATGTAATTGAAGCAGTTGAAGTAGAAGAAGGTAACGCTGCTACAGCACCTACTGCTCCAGCAGTTGATGGCTTCGTATTCAAAGGATGGGATAAAGAATTCTCTAATGTTACAGCTAATTTAGAAGTTACAGCTGTCTATGAAGCAGAAGCTCCAAAAGTTACTCCTGGAACAATTGCTGAAATCGTTGCTGCTGAAGATGGTTTATTTGAAACAATCGCTATAGTTGTAGCAACAAATGCACAAAGTTTCTTAATTAAAGATGAAACTGGCGCAATGTTAGTTTATAAAGGTTCTGAATGGACTTGTGATGTAGCTGTAGGCGATAAAGTAAAAGTAAATGGTAATACAAGCATTTATGGAAATGCAAAACAATTTGCTCAAGATGCTACTTATGAAAAAGTTGAATCAGTTACAGTTGAATATGGTGAAGCAAAAGAATTAACTGCTGCTGATTGTGATGCATATGCAACATTAGAAAAAGTTACAGTTGAATATGTTTCTTTTGTTGGTACATTATCTGTTTCTGGTGGTAAATATTTCAATGTTAGAATTGATGGAGCTACTATTATTGGTAGTTTAACATATCCTGCTGATGTTGAAGCTGTTAAAGCATTAAATGGTAAGAAAATTGTTGTTACTGGTTATGTTACTGGTGTAACTAGTAAATATTTAAATATTATGTTTACAGAAGTTGCTGAACCTACTTATTCTGTTAAATTCGAAAATGCAGAAGTTGAAGCAGTAGAAGTTAAAGAAGGCGATAAAGTTGCTAAACCAGCTGATCCTGTTAAAGAAGGATATAACTTTGTTGGTTGGTATGCGGATGCTGAATGTACAGTAGCTTATGATTTTGAACAAGTAGTTAAAGCTGATTTAGTTTTATATGCTAAATTTGAAGAAATCGTTTATACTATTTCTTATAATTTATCAGGTGGTAAATGTGATAATTTAGTTACTGAATTTAAAAACGCAAGTGAAGTAACACTTCCTACTCCAACAAAGGAAGGTAATGATTTCTTAGGTTGGTTTGAAAATGGTGTTCAAGTAACTGCTTTAGAAAATAAAAACTATGAATTAGTTGCAAGATGGGAAACTTCAACTTACACTATTACTTATGATTTAGATGGTGGTGTATGTAATAGTTTAGTAAATGAATTCAAACATAATGAAGACGTTACTCTTCCAATCCCTACAAAAGATGGATATGCTTTTGAAGGTTGGTATGAAGGTGAAACTTTAGTTGAAGAAGTTACTAATAAAGATTATTCATTAAAAGCTAAATGGAGAGTATATACTGCTTATAAAGTGATTTATGATTTAGATGGTGGTGTATTCACTGATGGTTGGAAAACTTCTGCTGAAATTGGTAAAGCATTCTATGATGATTTCAATAAATATAGAGGCGATAACGACGAAATTCCATTTGAATCATTCCATTATGATAGCCATCCAGCTATTAAAACATCATTAACAAATGCTGAAATGTTAGCTAAATGGAATTGGTTATGGAAATATATGTTAGCTGATCTTAAAGCTTATAATGGTTCTAGTGGTGGAAGTTATGTATCAGATACTTATACAGCATTAGAAAGAATGATTAATGGTGATACTGAAGTCATGGCATCTAGTGACATTGGTCCAAACGCTAGAACATTAATTAGAAGTTATATGCATGGTGTAATGCACAACATGAAAGGATGCGGAACTTATAACGCAACATTTGCAGCTTATTCACCTGACTTCTCTGATCCAGAAGTTCAAAAAGGATTGGTATTAAATCAATTTGCTACTGAAGTTGAATTAGAACAAGGTATTGAATTACCAATTCCTGCAAAAGATGGATATGCATTTGCTGGTTGGTATGATGCTAATGGCAATAAAGTAACTATAGTTACTGGTGAATTATCAGTTAAAGCAAAATGGGAAGAAACAGTTGTTGTTGAATCAATCGAAATCACTAACAAAGTTTCGGATATTGAATTATTAAAGACTCATCAATTAACGTGGAATGTTGCTCCTGCTGATGCAATTAATAAACTTGTTAAATTTGAATCTAGTAATGAAAAAGTTGTTACAGTTTCTCCAGAAGGTTTAATTACAGCAGTTGGTAAAGGTACAGCTACAATTACTATTAAATCTTTATCATCATCTGGTAAAACTGATTCATTTGAAATAAAAGTTACTGCTCCTGGATACTTTGATATTAGCTATGAAACTAATTCATATGTAGGCTTAGGTGAAGAAATTAAGCTTAATGCAGAATATATCGATGGTGATAACAAACCTACAATCGTATGGGCTACTTTAGATTCAAATGTTGCGACTGTTAAAGATGGCGTTGTTACTGGCGTTAACCCTGGTGTTGTAACTATTCGTGCTATAGTAGATGGAAATGATGAAACTTACCAAGACTTCACAGTTACTGTATTATCTGATGATGTAAGTGATGCATTACAATTAGTATTAGATTCTCATGAAAGTAATATTTTTGTAAGATATGAATTACCAATTGGTGCTGGAACTCCAAACTATTATAAAGATATTTTTGGAAGCATTAGTAAATTATTATATAACGAAGAATTAGTTATCGATACAACATATAACCAAGCTACTAATGATAAATATGGCGATACATTAGAAAGCCGTAAGATGAAGAGTATTGAATTCATAACTGTTCACTATACTGCTGGTTTCAATGCTACAGCTGGTGGTGCTGCTCATGGTGCATACTTTGCTCAACCATTAAGTCAAAATTCAACATCAATTCATTACTCAACAGGTAATGATGGTATTTATAAAGGTTTAGATGAACAATATAGAGCTGCTCATGCTGGTGATGATGGTTCATTTAATACAGTTCCTAATGGATTTGAATGGATTGATACTAATGTTGAAGTATTAGATTCTGATCCAAAACATGCAGTTATTACTATTACAAGTAATGCAACATTTGCTATTAATGGTAGAGATACTGGTGTTAAAGTGCCTGAAGAAACTAAGTATAATAGAGGATATGTAACAGATAGTAAATGGCTAAATGACCAAGGAATTGCTGTTAACGTTAAAGATGGTAAATACCAAGTTGGTACAACATGGTGGTGCTACACTCAAGTTGCTGAAGGTAGAATCTGCTCTAATGGTGGTAATGCTAACTCAATTGGTATTGAATCTGCAGTTAACTATGGTTCTGACTTATGGTATACATGGCAAAAAACTGCAATGTTAGTTGCTGATATTATGATTAGATATAACTTAGATATCACTAAAGTTAAAGGTCATCATTTCTTTGCAGCTAAAGATTGTCCTCAACCAATGCTTGAAAACGATCTAGAAATTTGGTGGGAATTTATAGAATTAGTAGAAGCAGAATATGAAAAAGCAACTAAGTTCAAAGAATTTACATTTGAATTTAAGTGCGAAAGTGACTTAGTAGATAATCATGGTAGAGTAGTAAAACAAAACTTACATTCAGAAATTGTAACTTATACAGTTGATATTATAACTGATAATGCAATTGAAACTGTAACATTATCAAGTGTTATCGAAGGTGTATACGCAAAATAAATAAAGTTAAGGAGTTAGGAAACTAACTCCTTTTTTCAAATATAATGAAAAATAAAAACACGTGTCAAGCACGTGTTATATTTCCAATATTGCAATATGAGGATAATGATCTGATGCAATAATCTTGGGAATAAATGCATTAATTATTTTCACGTCTTTAGAGGTAAAAATATAATCAATCCTCATAATTGGATTCTTTGATGGAAAAGATAAAGTTTTATATTTAAAGAAAATCGATGTATCAATTAATCTATTAGACAATGATATAATGTGATTATTATCTGGTTTCATATTAAAATCACCCATAAGAACAACTTTTTTATTTATATTATCTAATGTTGAATTTATGGTAGTTAATGCATTAAGTTGTTCAGATTTAGCCAATCCAACATGAGTGACAAGAAGAATAAAATCTTCTATTTCAGCTTTTATTATGCATCTACTTTCATAAAAAGCTATTTCATCTTTTACAAGTGGATCAGGAATAGGAATTGTTTCAATATTTTTAAGAGGATATTTTGATAGAATTGCATTGCCGTATGGTCCATTTAATTTTAATGCTATGCCATGATAATAGTATTTATAACCAGTCTTCTCTGACAGTTCTTGAATTTGAGGAAACCAACTTTCATCAGCAGCGTCAATAAACTTCTCTCCACGTACTTCATTTAAACCTATAATATCTGGATTATAAAGCTTAATAACATTAGCTATGTGATCAGCAGAGAATTTTCTAGTCATATAGTTTCTACAACTTTGTATATTAAAAGACATAAATGTATATTTCATATTAAGTCACCTATTTAATTGTAACAAAAATTTAAAATTTTATCAATTAATATTTGTTATAATTATAATTTATGATATAATAAACATAATAATTGAGGTAATGTTTATGGATTATAAAGATTTACAGAAGAAACAAAATAAAATTGGTATAATTGTTAGTATGATATTTTTTCTTTCACTTGTTGGATTAATAATTGGCGGAGTATTTGGTTTTGGAAATGATAACATATTACTAGGATGCTTATTAGTAATTCCATGTTTATTAACTTGTATTACATCAATAGTATGGGTAATATTATACATAAGGAAAACTAATAAGATAATTTATTCCTTATTAAGTGATGAGTTTGGTAAAGCAATTAATAAAGAGGAAGGAAAGAAAGAATTTAAGACACTTAATGGAGAAAGTGTAAGTTTCGATTATACAAGTTTTAAAATAAATGATGAAGAATATAAGTATTCAGATGAAATAGGAATTTTAGGATGTTATTCATCAACTGTTAGCAAATTTGTTCATGATATTAGGATTTCGTTAATTATTGCAATTGAAGATGATATTTATGATATCCCATTTGATAAAGATTTATTAAATGAGCTTATTGATAAAAATGTTTCAATTACTAATATAGATGATATGAAATATTTATATAATCATTTAGAACTTGGTGCAGAAAGAATAGTTAAAATTTTATCTAGCAATATAAAAATACCTTATATGCCTGTTATTTTTGAAAAGAATGAAAAAGAAGAAAGAGAAATAAAGAAAACCAAGAAAATAGAAGCAACTAAACTAACTATTTATGTTGTGCTATTATTTGTTGGATTTTTAACTTTTGCTTTATCTAGTAATTTTCTTGGAGAGATTATTATTGAAGGAATTACATATGAACCTATTTCAGTGTTTACATTAATTGTTAGAATAATATTCTCGTTAGTTATATTAGGATGTGCATTTATAAAAAATGAACACAAACTTAAAGGAAAAATAAGTTTAGTAGCTTATGTAGTACTTTACTGGTTATTATCATTTATTTTACCATCAAGATTTAATGTATTTGTTGGTTCAATATTTGTATTTATTTTTTTTATTCAAGGATTCAGATATACTAAAGATATTTATGCAGATGATTTTGCTCTTAATAGATATATGTTTATTGGAATGATAGTATTTTTAACAGGATTTATAAAAGTAATGAATTTATGTATAGTTGGCGGTACAGTTGTTACATTAATATCTACTCTTATTGCTGCTGTGCTAATGGGGTTATTATTTATGCATCAACAAATTAAGTACAATAACAATAAGAAAAAGAATTTTAAAAAATCGAATTTGATTGGATTGTGTCTTGTTGGGGTATTCTTTATTGCGGCTAATTTATATGTTTCAATCATTTCAGCAAATGCAGTATTTGACACAAGTGAGGAAATTATTGTTACTGAAAAGGTTGTAGAATTAAATGATTCTGGAAAATACTCTTCCGCCTCAGCAACAATTATTATTAATGATGAAAAATTAGATATAAGTATAACTGATGAAATGTATAAAAAATTAGAAATTGGTGATACAATTACAGTTGTTTATAATGAAGGTGCTTTTGGTATAAAATATTATCAAATTAAATCAAAATAAGCGTTATCAAAATGATAACGTTCTTTTTTTTATATTATAAGTTATTTACTTGAATTTAAGTGGATACTATATTATAATAATATAAATAGATTTTTTAAATTAAGAATACAAATTGGAGGTAATAATATGAATGCTGTTTTATCTGTTGTAGGGAAAGATACTGTAGGTATTTTAGCAAGTGTTGCTGGGAAATGCTCTGAGTATAAGGCTAATGTTATTGATGTTTCACAAACAGTAATAAATGAATACTTTGCTATGTTTATGTTTATTAATATTAATGAATTAACAATAGAATTTAATGATTTTGTTGATGAAATTGTAAAACTTGGAAAAGAACGAAATTTAGAAATCCATGTTATGCATGAAGATATTTTTAATCTAATGCACAAAATATAGGTGATAGTATGTACAATAATAGAGAAATAATGGAAACTATCCAAATGATTCAAGAACAAAACCTAGATGTTAGAACAGTAACGATGGGTATTTCTTTAATCGATTGCATGGATAGTGATATAAATAAATCATGTGAAAAAGTTTATAATAAAATATATAAGTATGCTAAAGACTTAGTTAAGACTGGAGAAGCTATATCTAAGAAGTATGGAATTCCAATTATTAACAAAAGAGTGTCTGTAACCCCGATTTCTATGTTAGTAGGAGTAAGTGGTGGTGATCCATTACTATATGCTAAGACACTAGATAAAGTTGCAACTGACATAGGTATTGATTTTATTGGAGGTTATTCAGCTTTAGTTCAAAAAGGATTTGCTCCTGGAGATTTAGAATTAATAAATTCCATTCCTGAAGCTTTAAGTATAACTAATAAACTATGTTCATCAGTAAATATTGGATCTACTCGTGCAGGGATAAACTTAGATGCTGTAAAACTTATGGGTCAAATAGTTAGAAAATGTGCTGAGTTGACACAAGATAGAGAATGTATGGGAGCTTCAAAATTAGTTGTTTTCTGTAATGCTGTTGAAGATAACCCATTTATGGCAGGAGCATTTCATGGTGTGGGTGAAGGAGATGCTGTTATCAATGTTGGTGTATCTGGTCCAGGTGTTGTTAGGGCTGCAGTTGCTAATGCCCCTAAGGATGCATCAATTGCAGAAATTGCTGAAATAATTAAGAAAACAGCATTTAAAGTTACAAGAATGGGACAATTAGTAGGTTCTCAAGCATCACAAATGTTAAATATACCATTTGGTATTGTTGACTTATCTTTGGCTCCTACTCCAGCAGTTGGTGATTCTGTTGCCCATATTCTTGAAGAAATAGGATTAGAACAATGCGGAAGTTGTGGCACTACAGCATGTCTAGCAATGCTTAATGATGCTGTAAAGAAAGGTGGAGTAATGGCATCTGGCCGTGTAGGCGGTTTATCAGGAGCATTTATTCCGGTAAGTGAAGATGCAGGTATGATTGATGCTGTAGAAAATGGTTCTTTATCATTAGAAAAATTAGAAGCAATGACTGCAGTATGTTCAGTAGGTTTAGATATGATTGTTGTTCCTGGTGATACAACAGCTGAAGTAATTTCAGGTTTAATAGCTGATGAAGCTGCAATAGGAATGATCAACTGTAAAACAACTGCTGTAAGAGTTATCCCAGCAATCGGTAAAAAGAATGATAATAAATTGACATTTGGTGGATTGTTTGGTTATGGACCAATTATGCCTATATCAAAACTAAAACCAAATGTGTTTATTAATAGAGGTGGTCAAATACCAGCACCACTTAATAGTTTGAAAAATTAAGCCTTGATTTCAAGGCTTTTAAAATTAAAATTAACTTAAAGATAAAGCTGAAACATTGACATAAATTTAAAATTTGATATAATATATATAAATAGGTGATTAAGTTGAAAAAAGTATTTAAAAGATTTGAGTGTAAATATTTAATAGCAAAAGCTGAAGCAAGAGAATTAGAAAAACTAGTATCAGAGAATGTTCCTAAGGATGAATATCCTAATTGTACGATTCAAAGTTTATACTATGATACGCCAACATATCAATTAATACGTAATTCAATTGAAAAACCTGATTATAAAGAAAAATTAAGAATTAGAACATATACAGTACCGAGTAAGGATACTGAAGTGTTTGTTGAACTAAAGAAGAAAGTCAATAAAATAGTTTATAAAAGAAGAATAATAATGAAGTATCAAAATGCAATTGATTACTTTAATAATGATACTTTATTAGAAGGTCAGATTGGAAAAGAAATAAATTATTTTAAATCTTTTTATAAAAACTTACAACCTTCTTTTTTGATAATATATGATAGAAATGCATATTGTGATATAGAAAAAGATTTAAGAATTACTTTTGATTTTAACATAAGGTTTAGAACAGATAATTTATCGTTATCAAAAGAACCTAATGGTGGGTTAATATTAGATGAAGATAAAGTATTAATAGAGATAAAGACATGTATGGGATATCCTAAATGGTTATGTGACTATTTAAGTGGTCATCAAATGTATAAGACATCTTTTTCAAAATACGGTACAGCTTACAAAAAACTAATACTTGGAGGAAAACAATGAATTTATTTGAAACAGTAATTGAAAATAACGTAGTTACGATTGAATCATTTTTAATTTGTATATTCTCTGCATTGATTGCGGGGTTCGGATTCTCATGGATGTGTTATTATAAATCACATTCATCAAAAAGTTTCTTTGTAACTACATCACTTTTACCAGTTTGCGTTACACTTGTCATTATGTTTGTTAATAGAGAAATTGGTACTGGAGTTGCTATTGCTGGGGCATTTGGTTTAGTCCGTTTTCGTTCAATGCCTGGTTCAGCAAAGGAAATTGTTACAATATTTATTTCAATGGCTATGGGATTAGCTTTTGGTATAGGTTATGTTGCATATGGGGTATTATTTGGAATAATAGTTGGAACATTTCTAATGATATTTGCTAAAACTAACCTTTGGGATAAATCGTCTAAAACATATGAAAAAGTGTTAAAGATTACAATTCCAGAAGATTTAGATTATTGTAATGTATTTGATGATCTATTTGATAAATATACGAAAGATTATCAATTGATTAAGTCTAAAACAACTAATATGGGTAGTATGTATAAGTTAACTTATAAAGTTACATTAAAAGAATTAGCAATGGAGAAAGCTTTTATTGATGATTTAAGATGTAGAAATGGTAATTTAGAAATATCTTTAGCAAATTACTATTATGCAAATAATGAATTATAAATAATATATTATGTATTTATGAAAGAGCTTAATGAATATATCGTTTTGCTCTTTTTTTCATAAATTTTAAAGTAAAAAATAGACAAATAACTATATAAATGATATAATTTTTTAAAAGAGGAAGTAAGTATGATAAATTTAAGAAATGATTATTCAAATATAGCACATAAGAAAGTATTAGAAGAGCTAATGCAAAATCAAACAAGTACATTTGTAGGGTATGGTTTAGATGAGGTGTCTAGGTACGCTGAAGAGTTAATAGTAAAAGAAGTTAAAAATAAAAATTCAAAAGTTTACTTTTTGACTGGAGGAACAATTACCAATAAAGTATGTATTTCTCATGTATTAAAACCATATGAAGCAGTTATATCAGTTGATTCAGGACATATTAATGTTCATGAAACTGGGACGATAGAACAAAGTGGTCACAAAATATTAACTGTGCCTCACAATAATGGCAAAATAAAGGTTAAAGACATTCTAAGAATAGTTAACACTCATTTAGATGAACATATGGTAAAACCAAAACTTGTGTATATAACTAATGCGACCGAATATGGAACAATCTATTCTAAACAAGAATTAATTGACTTATATAATACATGTAAGGCTAATGAGTTATATTTATATATAGATGGAGCTAGATTAGGAGTTGCTTTAGCATCAGATAAAAATGATGTAACATTAGAAGATTTAGGAAAATACTCTGATGCGTTTTATATTGGTGGAACTAAAAATGGAGCTGTTTTAGGTGAAGCACTAGTTGTTAACAATAAAGATCTTCAAAAAGAAATGAGATATTCTATTAAACATTTTGGTGGAATGTATGCCAAAAGTTTTGTAATAGGATTCCAATTTAAAGTGTTATTTGAAAATGGTTTATATTATGAGATTGCTAAAAAGCAAAATGATTTAGCAAAACTATTAGAAAACGAGCTTACTAAGTTAGGAATACAGTTTGAAATAGAAAGTGATACTAATCAATTGTTTCCAATATTTAAAAAAGAAGAAGTTGATGAAATTTCTAAACATATTATGTATGAAATGTGGTCAGATAATGGAGATACGAAAACAATTCGTTTTGTTACTCATTTTATGCTTGAAAAAGAAGATATATATAATATAGTTGAAATAATAAAAAATATTATTAATAATTAATATAAAAGGAGGTTTCTATGAAAAGAATAATTACGATAGGACGTGAATTTGGAAGTGGTGGTCGTGAGTTAGGGCGTAGACTTGCTGAAGAGCTAAAGATTGAATACTATGACAAAGAGATTATTACTGAGATATCTAAGCACACACAATTATCTGAAGAGTACGTAAAAGAAATTCTTGAACGTAAACCTCATCATTTATATCCTATTACTATAGGACATACTATTAGTTATTTTAATGATTATCAATTAAAGCAAGCACAAACTGTATATCAAGCACAGTGGGACATTTTAAAGGATTTAGCTACAAAATCTGATTGTGTAATAGTTGGTCGTTGTGCAGATTATATCTTAAGTGAATTTAATCCATACAGAATCTTTGTTTATGCTGATATTGATAGTAGATTAAGAAGATGTGTTAAGAGAAGCCCTGAATCAGAAAGCGTTGCTGAAAAGACAGTTAAAAAAGAAATACAAAGAATAGACAAAGAAAGAGCTCAATATTATCATTACTATACAGGCAAAGATTGGGGAGCTAAAGAAAACTATGATTTGTGTATAAACACAACAAATAAAGATATTAAAGAAATTGCAAGTATTATTGCAAAGATGTTTTAAAAATAGTTTGAAAAAAATAGTTTATAAAAAATCTGCTTTATGCAGATTTTTTATATGCAATAATTTATAACTCAATGATAGCGTGAGTTAATTTCAATTATCTATCCCTTTATTAATAATATTTATTATGGTAAAATATTATTGTATTAATACAGATGAGCTCAAAAAAATTACGAGAGGTACAAATTATGCAAATAGGTTTAATTATAAAAAAAACAAGACTTGAGAAAAAAATAACTCAAGAAGAACTTGCTGAAAGTTTAGGAGTTTCTGCACAAGCAGTTTCACGTTGGGAAACAGGTATTAGTTATCCAGATATAACATTAATTCCAGTAATCGCAAATTATTTAAATGTGACATCTGATGAACTATTAGGAATTAAATTAGAGGAAAGAAAAAGAACTATTGAAAATATTATCATTCAAAATGATGAATTAATTAATAAAAGATATTTAGATGATAGTTTGAGTTTAATTCAAGATGCGTTAAAGAAATATCCAAATGATGAAAGATTACTAGATGCTTTAACTAAGTGTTATTGGAATAGAATGATGATGACTTTAGATAACCCTGAAATGTTTAATTATAGACAAGAGTTAAAACAATTGATTATCGATAATGCTCACAAAACTTTAGAAGTTGCTAAGAGTTCAGATATTATTGAGCAAGCAAACTTATATCTAATTTATACATATCCAAGAATGGGTGAGGAAGGGAGACTTAAGGCTTTAGATATTGTTAATAAGCTTCCAAGTATTAATTATTGTAAAGAATTACGATTAAGAAATGTCTTAAAAGGAAATGATAGAAAAAGAAGAATTCAAGAAAATATATTATTAGGTGTAAGGATAATAAATGAGAGTTCATCTTATAATTTATGTGATTGTTATCAAGATATTGATGATAAGATAAAGTTATTTATGAAAAATATAGATTTAATCAAATTAATTGTTGAAGGAAATCTATACTGGTATAATGTTCCTTGCTCAAATTACGCTTTTAGAGTTGCAGAATTATATGCTAAAAAGCAAGATAAAGAAAACACTTTAAAATATCTTAATGAATCAACAGATTATGCTGAAAATGTATGTAACTGTCCCATTGAAGGAAAATATGACACATTTTATTTAGATGAAGTTGATTTTACAATTAATAAATTTATTAACTATGAAGGTAATTATAAATTATTTGAAGATAATATTTTTGATTTTATTAGAGATTCTAAAGAATTTGCTGATGTAAAAGATAGATATTTAAATGTTTATAAAAAAAGAACAAGTTAGATTTTATAAAACTGATTTTTAATAGGACTATTTTTAGTCCTATTTTTTCTTTATAGTTGTATAAAATTAAATAATATTGGCAAAATAATAATGTAATAAATTTGGAG
>CAZHQU010000008.1:0-21231 GCA_964534245.1 uncultured Coprobacillus sp. | reverse complement strand
ATAATTTAAACTCGATTATATATAATAATGATGGAATGACAGAACATATAGTAAAAGATAAATATATATATAATAGAAGGTTTTACTAAATTAATTAAATTGTCGTAGTATACAGATATAAATCTAAAACGTTAATGAATGAAAATATTCAGAATAAAAGGTTAATGTGTATATAGAAGTTTAATTTATAGGGCTATAAGATAAATAAGAAAATATATAAGGACAATGATATAAATATACAAACTGAAAATAATAGTTGAATTAATAAAAAGATGTTGTAAAACTATTGATAAAAATCATTATATAATATAGAAAGACCACTTTTAAGAAAATAAGATTTTATATTAAAAATTAAAATTTTATAAAATGTGGATAAAAAAAAGGAAAATGTTGATAAAATGTTGATAACTTTTATGTAATAATCATATTAGAAATGATGTAAAACCTAAAATTTAACTTGTTTTATAAAAACAAAGAAAAAACTCGAAAAGTAAAAAAAATCAAAAAAATCGATTGTAGAGGAAATTATGGGGTAATTTCAAAAAAGAGTTAAAAAAACACTAGAAAAATCAATTGAAATGTGGTATAATATAATATATAAATAAAGGTGATGAACATGCAAAAAAAAGTTAAAATTCATACTGAATATATTAAATTAGGACAATTATTAAAAATGGTTGGAGAAATCGATAATGGGGCTGGAGCGAAATCTTTTTTAGAAGAGGTTGATGTTTTTATTAATGAAGAACAAGATCAAAGAAGAGGAAGAAAGATTTATCCTGGATACAAAGTGGTTGTAAAAGGAACAGAATATATTATCGAAAGTGAACTTGATGCTTAATCAATTAGATTTATATAATTTTAGATGCTATGATTATAAGAAAATTGATTTTTCAAAGGGTATTAATATTATATTAGGTGAAAATGCTTCAGGAAAAAGTTCGATAGTAGAAGCAATATATATAATAGGTACTTGTAAATCATTTAGAACTTATAATGATAGAGATATTATAAAGTTTAATAAAGATTTCTATAGTGTTATAGCTAATACAGATGAGGGATTAATTTCAGTAATGTACTCAAAAGGCGAAAAAAGAGTATCTTTAAACGAACAAAACATCAAAAGTTTGAGTAAATATATTGGAATTATTAACACAGTTTTATTTTCTCCTGAAGATTTGAAATTAATAAAAGGAGATCCAAAGAATAGAAGAAGATTTTTAGATGTGTGTATAAGCCAAAACGATAAAGAATATCTTGAAACATTAATAGAATATAATAAGATATTAAAAGAAAGAAATGAATTATTAAAGCAATTAGATTATAATGGAACCAATTTAGATAAAAACAATGAAATTATGTTAGATATATATTCAGAAACGTTAATAAACAAGGCTAAAGTTCTAATTATAAAAAGAAGAGAGTTTTTAATAGAACTTCAAAAAATTGTTTCTGAAAAAATGAGATTAATGAATAAAAGTGAGGAAGTAAAAGTTATTTACACTCCTAATGTGAGTGAAAATGAATTGTCAGAAGAGTTTAAAAGAAAAAAACAACAAGATTTATTTACTCAAACGACTAATTTCGGTCCTCATAGAGATGATTTTGATATATATGTTAATGAGAAAAGAGCTGATTCGTTTGCCTCTCAAGGTCAGCAACGAACAATTACATTAGCATTAAAAATAGCTTATGCGAGTTTGTTACAACAAAAGAATAAAAAAGTAATAATGATTCTTGATGATGTATATGGCGAACTTGATGAAAAAAGACAAAAAGATTTAATTAAAATGTTAGATTTAAATACTCAGATAATAATAACGACAACAACACTTAATAGTGTTGATGAAGAAATATTAAATAAAAGTAAAGTGATAAAATTATAATTGGAGGGATAATATGCCTAAAGATAAAGAAAGTTATAGTAGTTCGAATATTCAGATATTGGAAGGGTTAGAAGCCGTTAGAAGACGTCCTGGTATGTACATTGGTTCAACAGGTGAAAAAGGGTTACATCATTTAGTATGGGAAATTGTTGATAACTCGATAGATGAGGCTTTAGCCGGTATTTGTACTCATATAGAAGTTGAAATTTTACCAGATGGATTTGTTTCTATAACAGATAATGGACGTGGTGTTCCAACAGCTATTCATAAAAAAACAGGTGAAAGTGCCGCGGAAGCTGTATTTACAATTCTTCATGCTGGTGGTAAGTTCGATGGATCTTCTTATAAAGTGTCTGGTGGGTTACATGGTGTAGGTGCCAGTGTTGTAAATGCTTTAAGTGAGAAACTAGAAGTAGTTATTAAACGTGATGGAAAAATATTTAAACAAGAGTACGAAAGAGGAAAAAGATTATATAAACTAAAGATTATTGGCGAAACAGAGGAACACGGAACAAAAGTTACATTTAAACCTGATGCTGAAATTTTTAGAGATACAACAACATTTGTATATGAAACAATTAGATCTCGTATGCAACAAAGCGCATTCCTAAACAAAGGGTTAAGAATTTCATTAACGGATTCTCGTAATCCTGATAATGTTAAGAAAGTTTCTTATTGCTATGAAGGTGGTATAAAAGAATATGTTGATTTCTTAAACAAAAATAAGAGTAGCAATCCTATTCATAACAATATTTTCTATGTGTCTAAAGCAATAGATAAGATTGAAGTAGAAATTGCAATGCAATATACAGATGATTATAATAGTTCGATTTATTCATTTATTAATAATATTCATACACCAGAAGGCGGAACACATGAAGAAGGTTTCAGAAATGCATTAACAAGAATACTAAACGCATATGGTAAAAATAATAATATCTTCAGAAAAGACGAATCTTTAACTGGTGATGACGTAAGAGAAGGATTAACAGCAATTATTTGTTGTAGACACCCTGATCCACAATTTGAAGGTCAAACTAAAATGAAATTAGGTAATACAGAAGTAAGAAAGATTACTTCTCAAGTATTATCTGATGGATTAGATGCATTCTTAAAAGAAAATCCTCAAAATGCTAGAGATATAGTAGAAAAATCTTTACTAGCAAGTAGAGCTAGACTTGCTGCAAAGAAGGCTAGAGAAGCAACAAGAAGAAAAGGGCCTCTTGAATCATTAGGTATGGCTTCTAAACTTGCTGACTGTCGTTGCAAAGATCCGTCTAAATGTGAAATCTACATAGTCGAAGGGGATTCAGCCGGAGGTTCTGCAAGACAAGGTCGTAACGCAGAATATCAAGCTATTCTACCATTAAGAGGTAAAGTATTAAATGTTGAAAAAGCAAGAAAAGATAGAGCTTTAGGTAATAAAGAAATTGTTACAATGATTCAAGCTTTTGGTACAGGTATAGATGAAGAATTTAATCTAAGTGCCGCAAGATATCATAAGATAGTAATTATGACCGATGCCGATGTCGATGGAGCGCATATTGCAACGTTATTATTAACGTTCTTCTATCGCTATATGAAACCATTAATTGAAAATGGTTATGTTTATATTGCTCAACCACCACTATATAAAGTGAGTCAAAATAAGAGAGTTGAGTATGCGTATTCAGATGAAGAGTTACAAAAAATATTAAATACATTCTCTAAATCAACAAAACCTAGTATCCAACGTTATAAAGGTCTAGGGGAAATGAATAGTGATCAGTTATGGGAAACTACAATGAATCCTGAAAATAGAACATTGTTACAAGTTACTTTAAGTGATGCTATTGAAGCAGATACAATCTTTAGTATGTTGATGGGTGACGATGTCGCACCAAGACGTGAATTTATTGAAGAAAATGCTGTTTATGTTGATAACTTAGATTATTAAAAGGTTAATTTATGGATGATAAAGATTTAAATAAGAATAATATAAATGAAGAAAATAACTCTACTGAAGAAACAAAGGTAGAAGATAATAACGATAAAGAAGCTGAGAATACTGCTGAGAAAGAAGTGGAAAATGTAAACGATAATGTCGTAGACGGACATCACTTAGGCGGAATTAAAGAAGTAGACTTAGCAAGAAAGATGAAAGACTCTTTCTTAAGTTATGCGATGAGCGTTATTATTTCCCGTGCCTTACCTGATGTAAGAGATGGTATGAAACCCGTTCATAGAAGAATTCTTTATGCTATGGATGAATTGGGTGTTGCACCAGACAAACCATATAAGAAATCAGCACGTATTGTTGGTGACGTTATGGGTAAATACCATCCTCATGGGGATACAGCTATTTATGAATCAATGGTTAGAATGGCCCAACCATTTAGCTATAGATATCCTTTAGCTGATGGACAAGGTAACTTTGGTAGTATCGATGGCGATGGCGCGGCTGCAATGCGTTATACGGAAACTCGTATGAGTAAGATAGCAATGGAAATTCTTAGAGATTTAAATAAAAATACTGTTGATTTCATAGATAACTATGATGGAACAGAAAAAGAACCAGTAGTATTACCATGTAGATTTCCTAACTTACTAGTTAATGGTACAACAGGTATAGCTGTAGGTATGGCCACAAATATACCTCCACATAATATGGGAGAAGTAATAGATGGTATATTAGCATTAATTAAAAATCCAAGTATTTCAATTGAAGGGTTAATGAGTTATATAAAAGGTCCTGACTTTCCTACAGGTGGATGTATTATGGGGCTTTCACAAGTAAGAAAAGCTTATTTGACAGGTAGTGGTACTATCACTATTAGAGCAAAACATGAAATTCATGAACGTCAAAATGGTAAAAATGAAATAATTATAACTGAAATTCCATACACAATCAACAAAACAAGATTACTTGAAAGAATTGCTGAAGTAGTTAAAGAAAAGATAGTTGATGGAATTGTTGGGTTGGAAGATTATTCAACCAAAGAAGGTATTAGAATTTCAATTGAATTGAGAAGAGACGCTAATACAAACGTTGTACTAAATAACTTATATAAATATACGCAATTACAAACATCATATGGTATTAATATGCTTGCCTTGGATAAAGGGCAACCAAAAGTTCTAAACTTAAAAGAAATATTAGAGTGTTATGTAGCGCATCAAATAGAAGTAATTACAAGAAGAACTAAGTTTGAATTAGAAAAAGCTGAAGCTAGAGCCCATATTGTTGAAGGGTTATTAATAGCTTTAGGAAACATCGATTTAGTTATTCAAATAATTAAGAAATCTAAGACAACAGAAGAAGCTACTCAATCATTAATGGCAACATTTGGATTGACAGAAATTCAAACAAAAGCTATTCTTGATATGAGATTACAAAGATTAACAGGATTAGAAACTGATAAACTAAAAGAAGAATTAGCTTCTTTAAAATTAGATATAGCTAATTATAAAGATATATTAAAGAGTAGTCAAAGAAAATATGATATCGTTGTTAACGAATTAACGGAAATTAAAGAACGTTTCGGCGACGAAAGAAAGACAGAAATAAGCTTAAGTGACGATCTTGAAATAGAAGATGCAGACTTAATTCCAGAAGAAGACGTAATTATAACTGTAACTAAGAAAGGTTACGTTAAGAGAATGACTGTTGATACTTATAAAGTTCAAAACAGAGGTGGAAAAGGTATTATTGGAGCTAAACTTTCTGATGATGATTATGTTGAAAAAGTAATATTTACTTCAACACATGATAATTTATTATTCTTCTCATCATTTGGTAAAGTATATAAATTAAGAGCGTTCCAAATTCCTTATCTAAGTAGATTAGCAAAAGGATTACCGATTGTTAACTTATTGAACTTTGAGGAAGAAGAAAAATTAGCAACAGTATTAAATGTTAACGCTGAAACAGAGGAAAAAGGATTCTTCATTTTTGCTACAAGACAAGGTGTTGTTAAGAAAACAGAAATTTCAGCATTTTCAAATATAAGAACTAACGGTATTAGAGCTATTTTATTAAATGACGGTGACGAATTATTTAAAGTAGGAATCACTGATGGTGAAAAAGATATTATTTTAGGTGCATCTAATGGTAAAGGTATTAGATTTAGTGAAAGTGATATCAGACCAATGGGTAGAATATCAGCAGGTGTTCGAGGATTAAAGATTGAAGAAGGCGAACAAATGGTAGGTATGGCTATTGTAAACACTGATGGTGATGAAATTGTAATAGTTACTGAAAAAGGCTATGGTAAGAGAACAAACGTAGATGCCTTCCGTGTCCAAATAAGAGGTGGAAAAGGTGTTAAAGCCCTTAATATAACTAAGAAGAATGGTAAAATGATAGCTTTAACTACTGTTCGTGGAGATGAAGATTTATTAGTGATTACTGATAAAGGAATGGTTATTAGAACTCACTTAGATCAAATTCTAACAATTGGTAGAGATACACAAGGTGTATGTATTATTAAATTAAATGATGGTCATATGGCAGCTTCTATCGCAATTGTTCCTAGAAGTGATGATGCAGATGAATCTGTTGGTTCAAGAGATTCATTCGAATATGACGAATATGAATTCTTAGATGATAATAAAGAAGAATAGGTGTAAGCCTATTCTTTTCTATATTATATATAATTAAATATGTAATTATATATATAGATTGTATATTCTTTATTTATTTTTTAATTATTTATGATATAATATTAAAGAGGATAAAGGGGGATTAATATGATTAAACTAGAAAACGTATGTAAAGAATATAAAAAAGGAAAAGTTATAACAAAATCATTAAATGGCTTAAATTTAAATATATCTTCAAAAGGTTTACTTTCAATATTAGGACCAAGTGGATGTGGAAAAACAACTCTTTTAAATATAATAGGAGGATTAGACAAGATTACAAGTGGAAAATTATATATAAATGGAGTTGATTCAACTGAAATTAACGAAAAAGATTGGGATATATATAGAAATAATACAATAGGTTTTATCTTTCAAGATTTTAATTTGATTGATCATCTATCTGTTTATGATAATATAGTTCTATCATTAAAATTAAATAGATTCAAAAGGAAAGATATAAAGTCAAAGGTTACTGAAGTATTAGAAAAAGTAGGTTTAAGTAACAAAATTAGTAAAAAAACAAATCAACTTTCTGGTGGAGAAAAACAAAGAGTAGCTATCGCCAGAGCAATAATTAATGAACCGGAGATAATTTTAGCTGATGAACCAACAGGAGCATTAGATTCAAAAACATCTGCAGATATAATGAAGATTCTAAAAGACATATCAAAGGAAAAGATAGTTGTTATGGTAACACATAACACTGAAATAGCTAAAGAATATAGTGATCGAATTATAAAAATGGAAGACGGAAAAATAGAATCTGATGAAGTTATTACAGATATCAAAGAAAAAGAGGATACTCAAGTAATTAATATTAAAAAGAATAAATTACATATATCAACTTTAATGGGAATTGGTTTGAGTTTCAAGAATTTATCCACAAAGATATTTAGAACTATATGTACAATATTTGCAGGAAGCATAGGCTTGATTGCTGTTGCTTTAATTGTAACTGTATCTGAAGGGGTTTCAGCATATGTAGATAGAATTCAAAAGGATGCTTTAAAAGATAAACCGATTACGATAACTAGTTCAAGTGTATATACATCAACTGGAAATATAATAACTAATAGAGAAGAGTTTCCAGATACCAACGAAATAACAGTAAGCCATACATTAACTAATTATTTATCTAATAGTACAATGGATGAGGAATTAGTTGAAACAGTTGAGTCTTTAGATCCAAATAATTATACAATAATTGATTATGATAGAAGTATAAGCATGAAAATATTTAGACAAAACGAATTAGGAATAGGAAGAATATATACTTCTTATTTTACTGAAATGAGTACAGATAGTTTAATGGATATTGAATATGATGTAATTGCTGGAAAGAGACCTACAAAGTATAATGAAGTAGCTTTACTTGTAGATACATATAATACGATAAGTGCATCTGTTCTTAATAGTATAGGGATTTACTCCGAAGTAGATAGTTATACCTTTGAAGATATAATTGGACAAACATATATGTTGATTGATAATAATGATTATTATATGTACAATGAAGAAAAAGATATGTATGAGACATATAGTAGGTATATATCAATACCAGAATTGTATAGTAAAGGTGAGTCTATAACAATTACAGCAATAATGAGAGAAAATCCTAACTGTAGCTATAATTTATATCAAAGCGGAATTATATATACTAAGGATTTAACTGATTATGTGAAAGAAAAAGCCTTAGAGTCAAATATTGTGAAAGATCAAATAAAGTATGGATACGGAAAAAATGTGTTGACGGGAAAACCTTTTGAAGAAAAGCAATCTTCAACATCGTCACAATCTATAGAATATCAATATGAAAATCAACTAGAAGAATTCGGAGCCGTTGCTAAAGTATCTTCAATAAAGATATATACAGATAATTTTGAAGATAGAAAATATATAGAAGATACAGTAAAAAATAGCGATATTTTTGGGAAAGTATCAAATGTATATTATAGAGATTACATGGCGTCTGTTGCTGAAGAGTTTGATTTATTTATAAAAATACTAACAAAAGCGTTAATTATATTTGCTTTAATTTCAGTCTTTGTATCTTGTATTATGATAGGCATTATTACATATATATCTGTTAATGAAAGGGAAAAAGAGATAGGAATATTGAGATGTATAGGAGCAAGAAAGATTGATATACTAAAGATTTTTTGTTTAGAAACGTTTGTTATTGGCGTGCTTTCTGGCTTGCTTGGTGTAGTTTTAGCCTACGCTATAAAGGATCCAATTAACACATTAATTCAGAATTTAGTTAAAGAAAATGTTTCTAATGCTTCTTCAGTAGTTAGAGAAAACCTAGTAAATTTTAAACCTATGTTATTAATTTGGCTAGTTCTAGGAAATGGATTTATTACAATAATTTCTGGATTAATTCCATCAATAAAAGCAAGTTTGAAGAAACCAATCAATGCACTAAAAACACTTTAAAAAATAGGAAATAATTATTTATAAAAAGAGCTCAAAAGAGCTCTTTTTATAATTTGTTTTTAATACTTTCTTGTAATTCTAAGAATTCTTCTTTAGATAATTCTGAACTAGAAAATTCTATTTTCATTGAATCGTTAGAATATCTTGGAATTATATGTACATGGTAGTGGAAGACAGTTTGACCTGCTGCTACTCCATTATTGTTTATAATATTAATTCCTTCACAATTAGTTGCTTCCTTTATTCCAGTAGCTATCTTTTGAATAACATCTAACATAATATTAGTAACATTTTTATCTAATTCAAAGATGTTTTGATAATGCTTTTTAGGAATTACTAAAGTGTGTCCTTTAGTAGCTTGTGAAATGTCTAAAAATGCTAAGAATAAATCATCTTCATAAACTTTATAACATGGAATTTCTTTATTGATTATTTTACAAAAAATACACATATTTATACCTCCGATAATTTATTTTAACACTAAAATCATTTGTTATCAATAATAATTATTCATTTTCTTTTTTTCGATATGGATAATCATACTCAATTCGTTCATCAAAAGTGATATAATCAAGGTATACCATTAATAGTAAATATCTTGTTTCACTTTGCATATCTTTTAAAATAATGTGATCTTTTCCCGCACCCTTGATATAGCCTTTAAATACTTTTGATCCCCATTGACTATTTTCGAAATTCATATATACTGTTGCGACTTTATTGTAATTATCTCTTAGAATGTTTTCAATATATGATTGTTGATCATATATTTCTTGTGGTTCTTGTTGAGGATATGGTTGATAGGGAACAGCATATCCAGGTTGAAACGGTGGAAACGGTTGTTGATAGTAATTCATTTTAGCCTCCTTAATAACAATTTAAACTATCTAGAGGACTATAAAAGCAATGGTTTTTATATTTCCCCGAATTCCACTGATCATACCATTTAGCTTGGCAACCAGGAGTATAGGTAGAATAAAACCATAATGCTTTTGTAGCGGGACTGAATCTTTCACCTTTAATTACTCTTCTAGCTAAAGCTATTTCTGATTCACGTGCAGCTTGATAAAAGTATCCATATAGAGTAGCTTCAAATCCTCCTGGTCTCTGCAGTACCATTTGTTCAATAGTTTTAATGTTTTTAAATTCGTAACATGTTGCTCTTACTCTATTTATTCCAACATTACCAACCATTAGCATACCAAGTTTTCCTTCACCTTCTGCTTCTGCTCTCATTAGTCTAGCAAGAAGTTTAACTTCAGCTTCATTGTAAGAAACTACAGCCACATAATTCACCTCTAATTAATATTATTATTAAGAAAGAAAAAATATGATAAAAAGCATTAATATATTTAATTTATTAAAAAATTAAATATAATTGAAAATTATCAAGAAATGTGATAAAATAAAATGAAGGAGTGTTTTTATGTATAGTGAAATTATTAAAAAAGTAAAGGAGTTTGACACTATTATTATTCATAGACACAGTAGACCAGATGGAGATGCGCTAGGAGGACAGTTAGGTTTAAAACACTGTTTAAAATTAAACTTTCCCTCGAAAAAAATCTATGCTGTAGGAGATTCTTCTACTCGTTATGGTTTTATTGGAGAAATGGATGAAATAGCAGATGAAGTGTATGATGATGCATTAGTGATCATTTTAGATAGTTCTGAGAAGCATTTAATATCTGATAATAGATATGAAAAAGGTAAATTTTTAGTTAAATTAGATCACCATTTAAAAAGAGAAGAATACGGTGATATCGAAGTTGTTGATGAAAGTTTTGAAAGTTGTTGTGGGTTAATAACTGAATTTATAGTATCAAGTAATTTAAAAATGAATAGAGAGTCTGCTGAAGCTCTTTATACAGGAATGGTTACAGATAGTGGAAGATTTAGATTTGATTCGACTTCATCAAAAACATTTTTAATGGCTTCAAAATTATTAGAAAACAATATAGATTTAAATGCAATATATAATAATCTTTACATTGATGAATTAGATACAGTAATGTTAAGAGCTAAAAGTGTTTTAAAAATGAAATTTACAGAGCATAATGTAGCATATATCAAAACTACAGATGAAGAAATTAAAAGTTATGGAACTGATGTTTTTACCGCTTCAAGAGGAATGGTAAATGTAATGGCAGGAATAAGAAATATTGATATTTGGGCAAATTTTACAGAGGATAAAGCAAATAATAATATAATTGTTGAGTTGCGCTCAAGCAAGTATAATATTAATCCGATTGCTGTAAAATATGGTGGTGGAGGTCATGCTAAGGCCAGCGGTGCTTCAGTTGAATCGTTTGAAATAGTAGATCAAATATTAAAGGATTTAGATGATTTGGCATCTGAAGGAGAATAAAATGGAAAACAATTTACTTTTTGAAATAAAGAAAAAAATAGAAAAATATGAAAAAATAGTGATTTTAAGACATATTAGACCAGACGGAGATGCAGTAGGAGCTAGTTTAGGATTAAGAAATATATTAAGAAACTCTTATCCTAATAAACAAATTAAATGCTTTGCTAAAGACTTTGTTGAAAACTTAAATTTTATTGATAAAGAAGACGACGAAGAAGTAATGTTTTATGAGGATGCTTTGGCTATAGTAGTTGATACAGCTACAAAAGATAGAATATCAAATGAACATGTTGATTTAGTTAAAGAAGTTATAAAAATAGATCATCATCCAAATGTTGATTCATATGGAGTAATTAATTATGTTGAAGTTGATTTGTCATCTACATGCGAATTAATCGTTAAAATATATAATGTGTTTAAAAACGAATGGATTTTAGATGACAAATCTGCTGAACTATTATATATGGGAATGGTGACAGATAGTGGACGCTTTAAATATTCATCAACTGATGGTGATACATTAAGAAATGCGGCTGTGTTATTAGACAAAAAAATTAACATAGAAAAATTATATGCTAACTTATACTTAAAAGATTTTGAAACATTTAAACTTCAAAGTGAAGTATATAAGAAGATGAAAATTACCAAAGCGGGGGTAGCATATATCTATGTTGATAAGAAAATGCAAGAAAAATTCAATATGACTCCACAAGAAGCGAGTCAAATGATTGGTACATTAGATTCAATTAAAGGAAGTTTAATATGGCTTGCATTTATAGATAATCCAGATGGTTCAATTAGAGTTAGATTAAGATCTAGATTTTTAGACATAAACGATATAGCTGCTCTTTATAATGGTGGAGGACACGGAAGAGCAAGCGGAGCAACAGTTGAAAATCTAATAGAAATGAAATTCTTAATAAAAGATTGTAATAAAAAATTAAGAAAATTTAAGAAAGAGAATAAAGAATGGCTGTAAAAATATTAATTACAAATGATGATGGGATTAATGCTGAAGGACTTAAACTTTTAGTAGATGAGGCTAAAAAATTTGGAGAAGTAATGGTTGTTGCTCCAAAAGTAGAACAGAGTGGAAAAAGTCATGCCTTGACACTACGAAAACCAATGGAAATTAAAAAGACAGATGTATTTGGAGATATTAAATCATATTATGTAGACTCAACCCCTGCTGATTGTGTTAGATATGCTTATTATGGATTAAAGTATAATTTTGACATTTTACTTTCTGGAGTAAATAAGGGATATAATGTAGGTGATGATATTATGTATTCAGGTACAACTGCTGCAGCATTTGAAGCATCTAGTATGGGTAAAAAAGCAATCGCTTTTTCGTGTTGTGAAGAATCTTTTGATGGATTTAAAAGTTATATAAATGAAACTATAAAGTTTTTTGCTATAAATAATCTACTAAATGAATGGAATTTATATAACGTTAACTTTCCTAAAAATCCAAAAGGGATAAAAATAACAGAAGTTGGGGGATGTAACTTTACTACATACTATAACATAATTGATGGATTCTATTATCAAACAGGAGATAATGTTACTGAAAGTGATGTGAATAAGATGCATTTAGATACAGCATGTGTAATGAATTCTTATGTATCTATCACGCCACTAACTCATGTGAGAACGAATCTAGATATTTATAAGAAATTAACAAATTAATATATGAATAAAAAATACACATATAGCATATATATAAATGGTGATATAAGTGAAATTAATCAAATGGGCCGTCAAGTCTATCGTGATTGCATTAATAACTTTATTTATAATTAATTCCTTTGGGTCACTTTTTAATATAAATCTACCGATTAATATATGGACAATTCTAATCGTTTCAGTATTAAGAGTTCCTGGAGCAATAGTATTAATTATCTTTTTTATGCTATAGGGTTGAAAAAAAGTTTAAAGTGTTGTAAAATGAATAAAAATTAAGGAGATATGTATATGAGTGATTTTGATTCAATGTTAGAACTTGCAATAGAATTAATGGAAAAAAAGAGAAAACCTCACACAATTCAAAGTATTGCTAAAGAAGTATTTGAAATTAAGGGCTATAAAATTTCTGAAAACTTAGAAGCTTATAGTCAATTTATTAATGACTTTATGTTATGTGGTCATTTCTTATGTTGTGGAGAGGACAAAAAAGGTATTAAAGTTTGGGACCTAAAAAGTCGTCAAAAACATGAAATCATGGATAAAGATGGTTCATTCTTTGATGATCCATATGGCGATGACGAAGATGTTATCAAACACGAATTAAAAGATGAATTTGAATACTTAAAAGATAATAAACCTGAGTATGAAGATTCTCTAGAAGATGAAGAATTTGATGAAAAAGATGATGAAGACGAAAAAGATGATATCGAAGAAGAATTAATGCTAAATGAGGATTATGATGAATTCAACGATGTTGAAGAAGATGATTATGATGATCCAGATGATATCACTATCGAAAATAAACCTAAAAAGTAAATAAAAATAAGAATACAAAAATATTAAACTTAAAATATCGAATATAAAATATAGATAAAATAGTTTATAAGCTAGGAGGTATATTATGATACTTGATGGAAAAAAAGCTGCACAAATAATAAAAAATAAGATTTCAGAAGAAACAAACAAAGCTGGAGAAGATATCACTTTAGCAATAATTGAAGTAGGCGATGATCAAGCTAGTCAAATATATCTAGCAAGTAAACAAAGAGCGTGTGAAGAAGTTGGAATTAAATCTAAAGTTTATCAATTTGCTTCTACAACAACTCAAAAAGAACTAATAACTTTAATTAATGAATTAAATAAAGATAATAGTATTAATGCGATAATGGTTCAATCACCATTACCAAATCATATTGATGAAGAATTGGTCTTAAACGCTGTAGACCCAATAAAAGATGTAGATGGATTAAGTATTCAAAATCAAGGAAGATTATTAAAAAAACTTCCTTGTGTTGTTCCAGCAACTGCTCAAGCTTCTATTTCGTTATTAAAAATTAATAATATTGATATAACTGGTAAAAATGTTGTTGTGATTGGAAGAAGCTCAATAGTTGGAAAACCTTTAGCATTGTTATTCTTAAATGAAAATGCTACAGTTACTATTGCTCATTCAAAAACACAGAATCTAAAAGAAATAACAAAGAAAGCTGATATTCTTGCGGTGGCAATAGGAAAACCTAAATTTATTACTGGAGATATGGTAAAGAAAGATGCTGTAGTATTAGATATAGGAATAAATAGAGTTGCTGGAAAGATGTGTGGGGATGTAGATTTTGACTCAGTAAGCGAAGTGGCAAGTTATATTTCACCTGTCCCTGGTGGAGTAGGACCAGTTACAACAGCAATATTATTACAAAATGTTATTAAATGTTATAAAGAACAAAAAATGAAAAGAGACTAAGCCATAGGTTGAAAAACTTATGGTTTTTCGTAGTTGTTAGTAGTTGTTAGGAGGTAAATTATGAAACTAATTGTAGGGTTAGGAAATCCAGGATTAAAATATAAGAATACTAGACATAACATAGGATTCATGTTTGTTGATAGAGTAGTAGAAGATTTAGGTGGAACCTTTAAAATATCAACAAAACTAAAGTCTCAAATCTGTATTTTAGATGTAAATGGCGAACAAGTATGTTTTTGTAAACCAATTACATATATGAACTTATCAGGAGAAGCTGTTATGTCAGTAGTTAATTATTATAATATTGATACAAGCGATATATTAATTATTCACGATGATTTAGATCTTCCAACAGGTAAAATTCGAATTAGAGAAAGAGGATCACATGGTGGACATAATGGAATGAGAAATATAATTGAGTTGATCAAAACATCTAATTTGAAAAGAATAAGAATAGGAATTGACAAAAAACCTAATGTTATAGATTATGTTTTAGGTCACTTTAATAAAGAAGAAATGGAGATTATTGATAAGGTTTTAATAATTGCCCCAAATATGATTAAAGAGTATATGGTGGGTACATTTTCGAATCTTATGAATAAGTACAATCAAAATGAATAATATATTAAACTTATTTAAACAAAATAATAACATTAGTGATATGTTTAATAAAATGAAAGGCTCTAATTATAGCCTTTTTTGTAGTGGGTTAACAACAAATACATCAGCTTTGTTAACTTCTACTTTGTATAATAAAAAAGAAGAATTTTATATATACGTATGTTCAAATGAATATAAAGCAAATGTTATGTATGATAAAATTACAGATGTTTTAGGAATGGATAGTGTAAATCTATATGTCGTTGATGACTTTGCTGCAATTGAAGCGTTAGTAGTAAGTTCTGAACTAAAACAAGAAAGATTATCAACACTAATTAATGTGTTAGAAAAGAAACCTAAAGTAATTGTTACCCATGTTGGTGCTATATTAAGACCATTACTTTCACTTAATAGATTTAAAAAGAGTATTTTAAACTTTAAAGTTGGAGAAGAAATAGATATTAATAAAACAATATCAAAACTAGTTGCTGCGGGATATGAAAGAGTACATACAACAATTACACAAGGACAGTATAGTGTTCGTGGGGAAGTATTAGATATATTTCCATGTTCTCTGAGTAAACCTCTAAGAATCAATATGGGGTTTGATGAAATAGAGAACATTAAAGAATACGAACCATCAACACAATTAACTACAAATCAAAAATATAATGAGATTAATGTTTATCCAATGAATGAAATAATAATAGATTTTAATATACTTGATTTGGAAAAAAAGTTATTAGGTATTGAAAAATGTAAATATATTGAAGAAGACTTTGCTAAAATATATGAGTATGGAGCATATGAGAAGTTATTTAAATATATATCATATATAGACAGACATCATTCGACATTTTTCGACTATTTGAATGAACTAGATTTATCATATCATGTAATTTATGATGAAATGAAAGATTTAGAAGCTGCTAATGAAAAACTGAATTTAGAAGTTTACGAATATTTAACAAATAGAACAGATGTAAAGAAACTAGATTTATTATTCTATAATTCATTTGTTGATACAAGAGTTAAATCAGGTAAAGAATTGTACTATTCCAATATGAAAAGAGGCTATTCTGGTTTAAAATTAATGGGAATATATGATTTCAATAGTTATAAAGTTGTTAGCTATCAAAGTGAAATGAAAGTATTTATTGAAAGTCTGAAAGAAATAACTAAACCTACATACATAACTTTTAAAAATAAAAATGGATTAGAATTAATAAAAGCTCAATTAAAAGAAAATAATATATTATATAATGAAGTAAATGATTTCTTTGATAATACAAAAGAAAAGATTAGGTTAATATTATGTGATAATGCGATTGGATACGGAATGTATGAATATGAAGTAATCAGTGAAGCAGAAATTTATAAGAAAACAAAAAGTACAAAAGTTAAATATCGAAGTGTAGCAGATCAAACAACACAAATTTCTTCTAAAGAAGATTTGAAAACTGGAGATTATGTAGTTCATTATGATTACGGCATCGGTAAATATCTAGGAATCAAAACTGTTGAATTAAATGGTATAAAAAATGACTACTTAGAGTTACAATATGAAAATATGGAACTACTAGTTCCTATTGAGAAAATAACAGATTTAGAAAAGTATTTGGGTTCTGAAGGGGTAGTTCCAAAGTTAACTAAAATCGGTACAAACGAATGGGAAAAGAAAAAACAAACAATTAAAAACCAATTGGAATCTATTGCTAAAGAATTAATTGAACTTCATGTAAAAAGAGAATCAACTAAAGGTCATATATATAGTAAAGATTCAGAATTACAAGCAATGTTTGAAAGTGATTTCGAATATGAAGAGACTACTGACCAAAAAAATATTATTAATGAAATCAAAAGAGAAATGGAATCTGGAGTATTAATAGATAGATTAGTTTGTGGGGATGTAGGTTTTGGAAAAACTGAAATAGCTTTAAGGGCAGCATTTAAAACAGTTTATGAAGGCAAACAAGTTGCTTATCTTGCACCAACAACAATTCTTTCTAGACAACATTATTCGACATTTATCGACAGATGCAGTAAATATGGCGTTAAAGTAGCTTTATTAAATAGGTTAGTACAACCTAATGTACAAAAACAAATAATTAAAGATATTAAAGATGGAAAAGTGGATGTAGTTATAGGTACTCATAGATTGCTGAATGGTGAAATAAAATATAAAGATCTAGGTTTATTAGTAATAGATGAAGAACAACGTTTTGGAGTTGAACATAAAGAAAAAATAAAAAGGTTAAAAACAAACGTTAATGTTCTTACACTTACAGCAACACCTATTCCAAGAACATTGCAAATGGCTGTTACAGGTATAAGAAGCTTAAGCCTAATGGAAACTCCACCAAAAGATAGATATCCAATTCAAACATATGTACTAGAGCATAATGATTCTGTAATTAGAGAAGCCATTTATAGAGAACTCGCAAGAAATGGGCAAGTGTTCTACTTACATAATCGTATTAGTGATATCAAGGTAGTTGAAAAGAGAATAAAGAAACTAGTCCCAGAAGCAAGAGTATGTGTAGGACATGGAAAAATGAGCCGCGAAGAATTAGAAGATGTAATTACTAAATTCATTGATGGTGAATATAATGTAATGCTTTGCACAACTATTATTGAAACAGGAATAGATATTCCAAATTCAAATACATTAATTGTAGAAGATGCTTCAAGATTAGGATTAGCTCAAATGTATCAAATAAGAGGAAGAGTAGGGCGAAGCGATAGAATAGCTTATGCGTACTTTACATATAACCCTGATAAACCATTAAATGACACATCTCAAAAACGTCTTTCAGCAATAAAAGAATATAATAAATCAGGAAGCGGCTATAGAATTGCGGTGAGGGATTTAGCGATTCGTGGTGCAGGAGATATATTAGGAAAAGAACAATCTGGATTTGTCAATTCAGTTGGTATAGATATGTATATGAAACTTTTAAACGAAACAGTAAATAAGATTAAAGGTGTAGAAGAAAAACCTAAAGTCAATTATCGTATTGAAGTGTCGAAACATGTCGAAAGAGAGTATGTAAGTGATGATACAATTATTATATATATTCACAAAGAGATTAACGCTATCGAAACAAAAGAAAATAAGTATAAAACAATAAATGAACTTACTGATAGATTTGGTAAATTAAGTAGCATTGTATTAGATTATGTAGAGGAAAGATATTTAGAATCATTACTTCGAAAAATGAGTGTAAAGCATATTAAAGAAGAAAATGATTATGTAGAATTGATAATACCAAAAGAATATTCAAGTAAACTAAAAGGTGATGTTGTTTTAATGGCTGGATATAGCATAAGCGATAAATTTAGATTTGAATATAAAGATAATCAGTTTATAATTATATTAAGCAAAAAACCAAAAGACAAAACATGGATATATACAATGACTCAATTTATTGAAAAAATATTACAATAAATATTATATATTAGTAACAAGTAATAACATTTATTGTATAAAAATTAATAAATTACCAATAATAACATTAGAGGTGATTAACTAAAATGAAAACAACAGGTGTTGTAAGAAGAATTGATGAGTTAGGAAGAATTGTTGTACCAAAAGAAATGCGAAGAACACTACGAATTCGTGAAGGAGATTCATTAGAAATCTCATCTGATAACGATTCAATAGTTTTAAAGAAATATTCATTAGTTGAAAGTGTCGACAATTTTATTACACAATATGTTGAAGCAGTACATCTATCAAGCAAAAAAGAAATAATCGTAACGGATACTGAGAAAATAATTGCTGTATCAAGCGGATTTAGAAAAAACCTAATTGGAAAGAAAATAGATATTCGTTTAGACGATATAATGCAAAAGAAAACAACTCAAGTGTTCGAAAAAGGAAATGCTTTAGAGGTTTGTGAAGGTTTAGCATTAAATTGTGCAACAGTTGTTAGACCAATAAGTGTTTATGGTGATCTAATAGGTGTGGTTATTGTATTAGGTGATGATGCTATAGATGATACTGAAAAAATGCTTGCTGAATTAACATCATTATTTGTAGGAAAATACTTAGAAGCTTAATAGGAGATTTTCTCATATGAGAGGTCTCCTTTTATTTTACTCATTATATTTATCTTGCATTATTTGACAAAATAAGATATAATAATAGAAGATAAAGAGGTGTTTATTATGTTTAAAAAAATATTTTCATCAAAAAACGCTAAGTTATATACTATATTAATTGCTGGTGCAGTTGTTATTTGTATGCTAGTTATTTTATTTACTGCTATTGCTTCTGACTCTAGTAGATTAATATTTGGAGAAAATCAAGACGGTACATATTATGTAAAAGATATAAAGAGCCTATATAGAGGTGGATTATTTTTAAGAGAAAAACTTGTAGTTCCATCTGAATATAGAGGTGAAAAAGTTGTTTCAATTGAAAAAATTGAATCAAATCATATTACTGAATTAATAATCGAAGACGGAATCGAAGAAATTAAAACTGGTGCATTTACTGGTATGGAAGGATTAAAGAAAATTACTATTCCTGATTCAGTAACATATATTGGAGGAAATACTTTCTCTAATTGTCATAGTTTAGAAGAAGTTGTATTTCCAAATCATATTACATCTATTGAAAATTTAACATTCAACGGATGTAAAGGATTAAAGAGATTCACTCTTCCTACATCATGTGAATTAATAGGTGATAACGCATTTTCAAATTGTCCACTTTTAGAAGAAGTTGTATTAAATGATAACATTAAAACAATTGGTAAAGAAGCATTTAAAGATTGTCCAGCCTTAAGTAAACTTAATATTCCAACATCAGTAACAAAAGTTGGAGAAAGTGCATTCTTAAATTGTAGTTCAATTGAAGAGTTAGCGTTCAGTAATGGATTAGAAATAATTGCTAAAAATACATTCTCAGGGATGAAAAATCTTAAGAAAATAACTTTACCTAATTCTGTGAAAGTGATTGAAGAAAATGCATTTAGCGATTGTGAAAGTTTAAGTAATATTACTTTACCATCTAATTTAGAAGAAATTGGAGAAAGTGCATTTGCTAATTGTAAGGAAATCAAATCATTAACTATTGCTAATAATATTAAAGTAATTGATAATAATGCATTCTTTGGTGCTATAAAACTTGAAACTATTAATGTGAATTTAGCTAATGTTGAAGTTGGATATAATGTGTTTGAAGGTACTAAGTTTGCTGAAAATGCATATAAAGCAAATGATGGTTTCTTAGTAATTGATGGTGTATTATACGACTTTAGTTCTAAAGAATATAAAGAAAATAACGATGTTGAAACTATTGATAACTTAATCATTCCAGTAATTGTTTCTACTATTAATACTGGTGCATTCTATGATGCAGTAGATTTTAAGACAGTAACTATTCCAGTAACAGTAACTAAGATTGAAGAAGAAGCATTCTTAGTTAGTAGTAAAATTGATTCATCTTATGAAAAATTAAAAGTTGTATACTTTACTGGAGCTGTTGAAGTGGGTAAAGATGCATTTAAAGGTAATAAAGAATTAAAAGCAAAAGTATTTGTTACAGAATTAACTGAAGTATTAGTTGTTGCTGATGATAGCAATAGTGTATTAGAAAAGGCAAAATCAGTATATGGCGCATTAGGTGCATATTATACATATGTACATTTAACAAAGGATGATGAAAAGAACAAAGTTACTTCTCAATTATCATATGATGTGGAAAAATGTGAAATCTACAGAATGAATGAAGGAGTAAAAGAAATCTTTGATGAAAAGACATATACATTCCAAGCTGAATAAAATATTTAATCTTTTATAAAATAAAGTAAGATAGGTGAAAAACCTATCTTTTTATTACGCTGCTCGAAGAGCAAGTTAAAAACCACGCGCTATGCGCGTGA
>CAZHQU010000007.1:6516-21572 GCA_964534245.1 uncultured Coprobacillus sp. | reverse complement strand
AATACTTCCTAGTAATACAAATGGTACTGACAAAACTAAACATGCGAATATACTCAAAAACACATTAGTTCTCTCTGGAATCCAAGAGTTAAAAGTAGGTTCTTTTGTATAAAAATATATTTGTTCTATTAATCCACCAATGAAACTAATTGTTAATAATAAAAAACACAGTAATAATATACCAATATTTATATAATTATTTACTTTATACTTATTTATTACACAATAGTCATATTTTTCATTATTATTTATTTCTTTTATTGGAATGTCTTCAAAAAAATCTAATATGTTTATTTGTAAAACTTCAGCTAGTGTTTTTAACATAACTACATCTGGTAGCTGAACACCTGTTTCCCAACGTGAAATTGTTTTATCTGTTACATTTAGTTTTTCTGCTAAATCTTTTTGAGTTAAGTTTAATTCTCTTCTTTTGTTAAGGATTAATTTTGATATTTCCATAAGCTTTTCTCCCATATTAATAGTATAGTTTAATTTTATCAAATTTTTTTATTTTGTCACTGTCAAAAAATGAGAATTACAAAAAAACTTGTAAATATTTCTATTCACAAGCTTTGACTTCTATAATGCCTTATTAATTTATTTCTTCCCATTTAGCAACAACTTCAATATCATAACTATATTGATATATATCATCTGTAATAGGTGCATCATTATATAACCATCCAATGAATTTATAACCTTCTCTTGTTGGCTTGATTAATTCATATTCCTCATTGTATTTTACTATTGTATAATCAACTTCTACTTCTCCACCATTAGCATCATATATAATCTTATACTCTATTGGTTTAAATATAGCTTCCAGTGCGATATCTCCTGTTGTTCCTTTTTCTATAGCGTATTCTTTAACAATATTACCATTTTCATCTTTCCATCCAATAAATTCATAATTTGATTTTGATATTGATGGAATAGTAAATTCTGAGTTTATTGTGTATGTATCTGGTAATGTATAATTAGATGGTAAATTCTTATACGATATTTGATAATTCAAAGGTTCCCATTTTGATTCTAATGTTATATCTTTTGTAAAAGTATATAAATTCTTTGTATATTTAACTCCATTAATATACCAACCTTTAAATTCATATCCATGTCTTGTTGGGGTGTCTAAATTAAAGTATTCATTATATATTACTTCTTTATCAGGTAGTGGATCTCCACCTTTGACATCGTAAGTAATTGTATATGTAGCCTTTGTATACACTGCTCTTATTTTAAGATCACTATTATATTCTTTAAGGTATTCATTTATTTCAAAACGTTTATCTTTTGCATCAATCCAATAAGCAAATTCATAACCTGGTTTTGTGATAGTTGGGAATTTGAATTCAGATTCAACATTAAATGTTGTTGGGAGTTCACCATCTGCAGTTCCACCATCTAAATTATAAGTAATAGTATAATTAATAATAGACCATTTTGCTTTCATTTTAATAACACAATCATAAGATTCATTATTAATCTCTGCTGACACATACTCTAATTTTTCAAATTGGTATCCTTTTTTATTGTAAACATCATTTACAACTATTCCACCATCTAAGTCATATTCATATGTGATCTTTCCACCAATTAATTTTATAATGTTTATTCCATTTTCAAAATCGTTTTTATCAAAACAATTATGTGCTTGTATTAATCTTAACATTTCTTGAACAGTTTCATTACTTTGATGAGCTGAAAGAATTAGATAGGCTTCTTCGTATTCGCCTAATTCAATTAATTCTTCTGCTTCAACTATAGCTTTGTTAGTATTGTTTTCTTTTATACTTGGTATTACTACTGTTACTAATGCGATTATAATTACAATTAATACACCACAAATTGATAAACTAATTGTTGTTATTTTCTTATATTTCTTCTTCTTTTCTTCTTTAAGTGTAATTAATTTCTCAAGATCGATTTTGGCTTGAGATACTAATTCTTCGCTATCTCGATAATCCTTAATTGTTGATAAAGCTTTAATTGCAATTTCTATATTTTGTATTTTATTTGACTCAAGTAAGGTTAAGCATTTTCTATATTTAATTTCTTTATCTTTTGTCTTAATACTTTTATCTAGTAACTCACTTGAATCTTTATAAAAGTTAATTTCTTCAAAAACTCTAATTGCTTGAGTATACTCATTATTTTTCATTAATTTCTTTGCATACTGATATTTAGCTTCATAACCTTCATTAACTTTTCTTTCAACTTCAATATACTTTTCATTGGCATCTTTATAACCTTTTGCTTGTTCAAAGTATTTTAATGCTGTTGTTAGGTCATTTCTACTTATTGCATTTAAAGCATTCTGATATGAAATTTCATTACTATCTTCTTCAACATTCTTCATTATTACTTTTTCTATTTGTAATAGTTTTTCTTTGAATTCAGTATTAGCATATAGTAAAGCTTTTTTAAAATTATAATTATAATTAATTGCTCTTCTGTACTTTAATAGCTCATCCTCATTTTTAAATCTTAATTCACAAAGAAATGCCATATAATATAATTGTGCATCTTCTGGATCATTATTCAATAAGTTTTCAATTAATTCATTTGCTTTAGCAAAGTTACCATCACTTAATAATATACTTACTCTTTTAAGTGCGTTATCTTGATTTATGTTGGTAAAATATGCTTCCTCTGATTTATTAAATAATTTATCTATTCCTCGTACTAAATCTTGTAAAAACCCAAGTTTATTTAAGTCTTGACACTGAAAGTTTCTTAATTCAATAGGTATATCAATAATATCCATATCTTTATAACATGGAATAATGTATTTTAAGTTATCTCCTCTTTCTAGTAAAGATAAAAATCTGCTCCATTCATTTTTTACCCATACAGCGTTAAAGTACTCTTCTTTAGTTCCTATTACTATCATTACTTTTGATGAGTTTAATGCGGCAAAAATTATAGGTTCATATTCTTTTCCTAATTTACTTTCTAAAGTTATTTTTGAGAAAAATACTTTATATCCTTTATTTGTTAATTCATCGTAAATATCTTGGGCTAGCACAGAGTCTATAGCTCTATTTCCTGAACTATCTGTTTCTTTATAACAAATGAAGATATCATAAGGTTCTTCTTTTTGAGATATTGATAAGATACCTTTTTGGATTTCGCTTATTTTCATTGCTTCTTCTTGATATATTTCTTTTGAAATAACATCACTATATTTAATTACATTAAGATATTCATCACAATTAAAAATTGATTTTACTTGTGTTCTATGACATGTTGGGATCTTTTTTCCTGTCTTAGGATCATCTACATACTCTATTCCAAATACACATAAAAGTAAACCCCCAATGGGCTTCAGCGTCATCAGGGTATTCTTCAATAATATTTTCATAGATAAGTAGCGCTTTATCAAATTCACATTTTATTCTAAATGAATTTGCTCTATTGTGTAGGGTTAATCTTTTTTCATTATCTAGAGATGGAATTGTTTGTTTTGTATCACAAAATTCACATACAACTACCTTTTCTCCATTATTTAAAGATAGTGAGCCACCACACATTTTGCATTTATAAATAGCCATATCTTTCTCCTGTTATATTACTTGCATTATTAAAATTTATTTAAGTTTTTTACATCTAAAGTTTCTTTCTTCCATTAGAGTAACTAAATCATTAATTTCTGTTTGAACTCTATCATAAGCTTTTTCAGAACATGTTGCTTTTAATGAATTAAATTTACGAGTAATTTCATCTTCAACACTTGCTAGTTCTGGAGATGATACAGGATCACTATATTGAATTAATTCATATAATTTCTTCATTTCACCTTTTAATGGTGTATAATCAAATTTGTTATATAAAGATTTAGCGTTTGTTTTTAAGTCATCTAAAAATAAAGTATCCACTTTTTCAACAGATTCTACCTTTTCAATTTCTTCTTTGTATGTTTCTACAGTAATTAATCCAATTACTGAGAATGCAAGAACAATCACATTAACAATCACACTAATCCATCCTGGAACATCAACAAATGCATTAATAATTGTTATTAATACTGTTAAAACAAATTGAACTAACAAATAGATTACTCCAACCTTAATAATTGGGAAACCATAGAATTTACTCTTTAAATCTTTTGATTTTGCAAAGCCAACATAAAAAGTATATATTTGTGCAAGCATTGCCACTAATGTAAATATATATCCTAATATAAATACTGTTTCATTATTATGTTTATAAGGTATTACAAAATAACATACAGAAAATACTGCAATAACTAACGCTAAAACAATTAAGAATCTAATTTTATTTTTCATAAATTATTCTCCTTTTCTTTTTCCACAGTTAGGGCAGAAGTTTGTTTTAATTCCTTTTTGTCCACATTCACAATCCCAACCTGCATCTTCTTCAGGTCTCTTCGTTCCACAGTTTGGACAGAAGTTTGTCTTGATTCCTTTTTGTCCACATGCACAATCCCAACCTGGTTTTTCTTCTGGTTTCTTAGCCCCACAGTTAGGACAGAAGTTTGTCTTGATTCCTTTTTGTCCACATGCACAATCCCAACCTGGTTTTTCTTCTGGTTTCTTAGTACCACAGTTAGGGCAGAAATTACCAGTAACATTATTTCCACATGAACAAACCCAAGCATTAGGATTCATTGCACTTGATATACCAGCACCCATACTTGTAGCTTCACTAACCATAGGATTAACTGCGCCTTTAACTGTACCAATTACTTCTCCCATAACGCCTAAACCAACACCTAAGTTTACCATACTACCAACCATACCAGCCATATCTGAGCCACTACCACCTCCTATGCCTCCACTTGGCATATTTGTAACTGCAGCTTCAGAAACCTTACGTTGAGTTTCTTGTTGATATGTGTAGCCTTTCATTTGCATTTCCTTAGCTTCAGCTTCTGCTTTTAATCTATAAGCTTCAGCTTGAGCTTGAGCAGCAATGATCTCTTGTTGTGCAAGTGTTTGTGCTTCAACAAGTTTTCTAGCTTGAGCAGCTTCTGCTTCATCTTTAAGAATTCTTTCTTGTTGAACCTTAAGATATCTTTCAGCATATTGCTCTTTCATTCTTCTGAAGTTTGGATCATCATCAGGTGTAAGAATTGTTGTGATGAAGAATTCAGGCATAAATAGACCATAATCATCCAATACTTCATTGATCTTATCTTTCATAAGTAAAGAAATATCAGTGATATGTTCATCAACTTCTAAAATATTTATGTCTTTTTCTCTAATAACTTTAGCAAGTAATGACTTAACTCTGTTCATTACTAAAGCTTTGAATTTGCCAACCATTACTCCAGTAGAATAATCAGAACCGACTAATTCGTTTTGAGTGAAACTCTTTGCTGTACCAACAAGTTTTAATAATAATTTACGAGAGTTACTAACTTGGATATTGAATTGCCCACAAGCACCAATCTCTAAATGCATACCTGAAATAGGATCAAATAATCTTACCTTTGAGTCAGTGCCCCACTTAATACCCATTTGAGTAACTAAGTTAATAAAGTATACTTCTGAATGGAATACTTCATTTCCACCTGTAGGAAGTTTATATAATTCCTTTAATAGTGGAATATTGCTTGTAGCTAAAGTATAACGACCAGCACCAAATAAGTCTAACGCTTTACCATCTTTAAAGAAAATAGCTTCTTGAGATTCATGAACGATTAATTGTGAACCTAAGTTAAAGTCTTCAATAGGATGTTTCCATACAAATACATCATTAGGTCCTTCATATTTAACAACAGAAACTAATCCGTCTTTTTTGATTTCTTGCTTTTTAATTTCTGCTTGAACATCAATATGAGTTTCACACAATGGACATTCATAAGATGTTGCGTTTTTATCAACAGTTAATTCACATGCACAAGATGTACATCTAATCTCCACAACGTTTCTTTTAGTAGCATCAGTAACCATATGTTCTTTACAAACTGGGCAAATAGCTTTCTTACCTTTAGCTTGATCATAAACTACTGTATTTTTACAATGAGGACAAGTAATAGTTGACATTCTTTCTCTCTTAACATCAATAATCTTACCACATTTACATTCTATTTTCTTACTTGCAAAAATTGATGTTGAAGCAGTATTATATGTCCCACAATGTGGACACTCTATTGCGAATTTTGCCATAATATTATTCCTCCCCTTCTTTAATTACTAAATTTTCAAGTGCAAATTCTAGGCATGTCATAACAATTTCATTTCTAGTTCTTCCAGTCTTTTCAGCAATTTCATCAATCTTTTTAACTAGTTCTACAGGAAGTCTTGTAGAAACTACAGATGATTCGCCTTTATATTTTTTAGCTTCTATTTCTAATTTCTTAATTGGTTCCATAGCACAACTCCTTTATAACTTTATTATATTACAATTGTATACGATTGTCAACAATTTTATTACATTTTATTTTTTCCTTTTAATTTATAGTATTTTATTCTTATATCTTTATACTTAGCTTGTTCTGCTGCTATTTGTTTTTTCATTTTAGCATTTCTAGCAATTAATATTATAATTCCAATTGGCCAGTAGCAGAAACAAAATATTATACCAACAATTAATAAGTTTTTATTACTTTGTTTATTCTTTACTCTTTCTTTTATTTCTTCTTCAGATGGAATATTATTATAATCATCAATAATACTTTGTTCATCTTCTAAATCATAGTTATCTTTTTTCTCGTTCTCTTTAAACATTTTATCGTTTATATCATCCTTAAACATACTATCATTTATATTATCTTTAAAGATTGAAACTTCATCTTTAATAAACGATCCTAATCTTACAAAGAAATCTTTACTACTTGGATTCTTATTTGCGTAAGACTCAACTTCAGAAATTAAATCGGGATCTCCATATTTTAAAATCCTTTTATAATTTAGATTTTGTTCAAAAGAAGTATTTAATTTACCTAAGTCTTCGCGCTTATGAACATTAAAATCAATCATTAATTTAACTAAATATGCTTCACCATTTTCTGGATCATTATCTAATACTTTTTCAGCATATTCAAAAGCTTTATCAAATTCTCCATCCTCTAAAAAAATAAACGCTCTTCTTAATAGTGGTGAGTCATCATCATCAGTATTATACTCTTTAGATTTATCAAAAATTTTGTCTAGGCCTCTTATTACATCATTAATAAAACCTATTTTTTCCATATTTTGAGCCTGTAAGTGAGCAAACTCTTCTGGAAGATCATAGGCATCCATATCTTTATAACAAGGTATAATCTTTCTAGAACGATCTTTTTTTATAAGTTTTAAAAATCTACTCCATTCATTTTTAACCCAAACTGCATTAAAGTATTCTGGTTTAGTGCCTATTACTAGCATTACTTTAGCTGAATTAAGGGCTGCAAAAATTATAGGTTCATATGCTTCACCAAGCTTATTTTCTAGAGTAATTGCTGAAAAGAAAACCTTGTATCCTTTATTAGTTAACTCATAATATATATCATTAGCAATTACGCTATCAGGCGTTCTCTTACCAAATTCATCAGATTCTTTATAGCAAATAAATATATCATAAGGATCTTCTTTCTCGCTAATTAGTAAAATCTCTTTTTGCAATCTAGCGATTTCATTTACCTCATTTTCATAATGAGATTTTTGTAATACATCAGCATACTTTATAGCATTTAAATAATATTCATCAGACTTAATTGATTCATAAGATGCTCTATGACAAGTAGGTATTTTCTTCCCTGTTTTTGGATCATCTACATATTCAATACCATACTTACAAAGTAGTGCTCCAAAATAACTTTCAGCATCACTTTCGTTTTCAGATATAATCCTTTCATATAGTTTTTCAGCTTTGTCAAATTCACATCTTCTTCTTAAGTCATTAGCTTTATTAAATAGTCTTTGTATTTCTTCATTAGAAGTTGTAGAGATAGTTTGACTAGATCCACAGTAATCACAAGTTGCTACTGTATGACCAGTTACAACATTTAATTCTCCACCACACATTTTACATTTAAATACAGCCATTTTAAACACCTTACTTTCATTTAATATTATAGCATAAGTTTTTCTATATTTCTACAATATTCGTAAACATTTACAATATATTAGTAAACACTTATAATATATTAGTAAACAAAAATAGGTTTACTGCAAGTAGCAGTGAACCTATTTATAATTTCATAAATATTGGAACTGATTTTTCTAAATCTTTCTTTTGTTTAACTTCTAAAACTACATAAGAATTATGCCTTTCAGCTAAATCTTTAAATTTTTTCAAATTAATTGTTCCTTCAGTTAAAGCTAAATGGTCTTGTTTTCTATTTCCATCATGAATGTGAAATTCCCCAAAATTAAGTGGGACTTCTTCAAGAATTTTTAACAAATTATCTGAATCATTATTATCATGACCGATATCATAGTTGAACTTAAAACCATTTTCATGTAAGTCTTTATATGTTTTTTTCATATATTCTGGTATTTTAACATTCTCTACAACCATTTCTATATTATTATCATTACATATCTTTTCAGCTTTTTTTAAGTTATTTATCAGTCTTTTAATATATTCATCATATTCTTTATCATAAATATAATTATTGATTCCACTAATTGTTACTACTGGACCAGGATTATTGTGTACGTTAATGAGTTTGATATAACCATTTCCTAACTTAGCATATTTTTCGAGTAAAACTAAATACGCATTAACAACTTCATCATATGAGGCAAAATCTGCTTCATCATAAAAGTGTAATGTTGCTTCGATATTGTATTTTTCTAATAGCTCTTTTACTGTTTCTTTTTCCATCTCTTTCCTACAATATCCAAAGTTTAGGTTAAGTTCTATAAAATCTAAGTTAAGTTCTTTAGCAAGTTTTAAATTATCTTCAATTGTATCAAACTCAAATAGTTGAGGCATTCCTAATTTCATTAAAGCACTCTAACCCTTAATACATTATCTATTTTCATAATGTCATCAACATCTACTTTTCCGTTTACATCTATTATTGAATAAGCATATTCATTTTTAGATTTATTTACAAAGTTTTCAATGTTTCCACCATCTTCAGATATAACAGTTGAGAACTTAGCAATCATACCTGAAACATTTTTGTGAGCTATACAAAGTCTTATATCAGCTTGTTTTACTCCAGCATTGCAACTTGGGTAATTTACTGAGTTTTTAATATTACCATTTTCTAAATAATCTTTTAACTCATCAATTGCCATTATTGCACAGTTATCTTCAGCTTCTTCAGTTGATGCTCCTAAATGTGGTAAACAAATTGTCTTTGGTAAGTTTACTACTTTTGGATTAGCAAAGTCTGTTACATATTTAGATACTTTATTATTATCAATTGCATTTAACAAATCATCATCATTAACTAAACTATCTCTTGAGAAGTTAAGTAATACAGTATTTTCTTTAAAGCATTTAAATAAATTTTCATTAAACATATATTTTGTTGAAGGGTTTAATGGAACATGAATTGTAACAAAATCAGCTTCTGCTACTGCTTCTTCTAACTTTTCAACATACTTAACTTGTTTAGACAAACTCATCGCATTTTGAATTGATAGATATGGGTCATAACCAACAACTTTCATACCTAAGTGAACACAAGCATTAGCGACCATTACTCCAATAACACCAAGTCCCACTACAGCAATTGTTTTACCATAAACTTCAATTCCAGCATATTTAGCTTTTGCTTTCTCAGCACTTGCACTAATTTCTAAATCTTCTTTATTATTCTCTATATATTTAATTCCCCCAACAATGTCTCTACAAGACAAGAACAATCCACATAATACTAACTCTTTAACAGCATTAGCGTTTGCTCCTGGAGTATTAAATACTACAACGCCTTTTTCAGCGTACTTACCAAATGGAATATTATTAACACCTGCTCCAGCTCTAGCAATGGCTAGAATGTTTTCAGGTAGTTCTATATCATACATTTTTGCAGATCTAACTAAAATTGAATCTGCTTTATTTATATCATCTACGATAACATCAGGTGCTTTTAAAGTATTTAATGCTACCTTAGAGATGTTATTTAAACAATAGGCTTTCATATTTCTCTCCTCAATTTATTTATTTCTAAGTTTAGATTATCTATATATTTTATTTATTTTCTTGTTCGAATTTCTTCATGAATTCTACTAAGGCCTCTACACCTTCTTTTGGCATTGCATTATATATACTTGCTCTCATGCCACCAACAGATCTATGACCTTTAATATTAACTATATTATTGTTTTTAGCTTCTTCAACGAATTTTTTATCTAGTTCTTCTGATTTTGTTTTGAAAGTAACATTCATGATTGAACGAGAAGCTTTTTCTACTGGTGCTACATAGAAGTCTGTTTGATCTAAATAATCATAAATTATTTTAGCTTTTTCTTCATTACGTTTTTTCAAAACTTCTAAGCCACCAAGTTTCTTAATCCACTTAAATACTTTTCCACAAATATATATTGAATAAGTATTAGGCGTATTATATAAACTATTTGCATCCACTTGTGTTTTCCACTTAAGCATTGTTGGGACTGGGAAAGCTAGATCATCAGTGATTAAGTCTTCTCTAATAATCATACAAACTAGTCCGGCTGGTCCTACATTCTTTTGTACCCCAGCATAGATTACCCCATATTTAGACACATCAATAGGTTCTGATAAGAAACAAGATGATTGGTCTGATACTAATGGTTTACCTTTTGTATTTGGAAGTTCTTTAAACTTAGTTCCATAAATAGTATTGTTCTCGCAAATATACACATAGTCAGCATCTTCTCTTACATCTAAATCAGAACAATCTGGGATATAACTAAAGTTTTTATCTTTTGAACTTGCTAGGACTTTAGCATCACCGAAGATTTGAGCTTCTTGATATGCTTTTGTGCTGAATTGTCCAGTTAAAATGTAATCAGCTTTTTTATTCTTCATTAAGTTTAGTGGCACCCCCGCAAATTGCATTGATGCTCCCCCTTGTACAAAGATAACTTTATAATTATCTGGAATATTCATTATATCTTTTAAGTCTTGAATTGCTTCTTCTAATATTACGTCGAAAGGTTTGGAACGATGACTCATCTCCATCACCGACATGCCAGTGCCATTGTAGTCCATCATTTCCTTTTGGGCTTCTAATAATACTTCTTCTGGTAAAACTGCAGGTCCTGCTGAAAAATTAAATACACGTTTCATTTACTCTTCCTCCTTTAATATAAATAAAATAAAAGCCCCTTGCTTAAATAGCAAGGGACGAAATATCATTACATAATTTTTATGTATGAGTGCTTCCGCGGTACCACCCTAATTAGGTTTAACTCAACTCATGATTTAATAACGGTAATCAACCGGAATTCATTACATTCACCAAAGAGGTAGATTCAAAGGTTTTAAATATAAGTTCTCACCAGCCACTTACTCTCTTCAATTTAAACTTCCTTCTATAGTCTCTTTATCGGTTTATTCATTTTATCTTATAATAATACTTTTCCTCACTAAAGTCAACAAATACTAGAAAAAACGCATCTTGAAAATGCTTTCATTTCATTTTTTATAAATTAATCATTCAATATATCTTTTCTAGTTTTTTAAAATATCTTTTCTAACTTTACCCTTAGCATTTTTCATTTCTAGACCTAATATGTGCGCTAATGTTGGTGCATGGTCTAATATAGATCCATTACTTGCAACTTCACCTTTCTTAAATGAAGGCCCACATCCAACAAATGTAGGTTGAGGTCCTCTCTCAGGTAAATATCCATGAGTAGCTCTACCATATCTATAATCTGTAAAGTCATAGTTTCTTACAGCTGGTCTAACTAAATACTCACCAAAACTTGTGTAACCATCAGTTTCTAATACAAAAGAAAAATCACCTGATAAGCCATATTTTTCCTCAACTTCACTTAAAGTATATACATGACTGAATCCAAATATTCCTTCTTCAGCCATTTCTTTTAATAAATTATATACTTCATTATATGTTTTATTATATAATTTATCATGTTTATTTAGATATACTTGGCTAGAAGCTCCTACACTTTTATTATATGCTTTCCAGCTAGTAATGTTATTATTTTCATCTAATGTGATATAACCTTTATCAACTAAATAAACATTAGGTGATATTACTCTCGTGATGTTAATTTGACCATGATCACTTAAAAACACAATATCAGTATTATCATAGATGCCTGCTTCTTTTAATGCCTTTATTATTTCACCTAATAAATAATCCATTTCTTTTATTACAGGTTTTAGTTTATCTGAAAATACACCCGATTGATGACGTTCATGATCCATCCCGCAAGGATGAGTTAATAATAAATTAGGCTTAAATCTTTTTATTATTTCACAAGTACAATAGATTTGAAATCTATCAATGTCAGGATAAACTTCTTGATAACCATATCTTTTAATTGCTTCATCAATTATATCGATAACACATTCTTGAGCACCAACATTTCTAAAAGCATCTAACGGATTATCAAATCCATTAAAATACTCGCCAAAAGTATTGGGCACTAAATAATCTATTACATCTTTACCATTACATGTAAGTGGCCATGTACATGCGGCGGTTGTAAGCCCAGCTTTCTTTGCTACATGAAAAATAGTTTCACATTTCACTTCATCTAAAAAGTTAAACCATCTCATTCTTTTATTAGGTATTTCTTCATTGAATAGTAAATTACTTACAATAGTTGTATCACCAACAGGACAACCTGTCATAATTGATGCATGTACTGGATGAGTTACTGTTGGGTAAATTGACTCTATTCTTTCTATAACTGCTCCATTTTCGATTAACATTTTAAAATTAGGAAGAGTCTTAGCATATTCTAAATCTTCAAAAACTAAAGCATCAATACTTAATACTACTACGTGTTTATCTTTATTATATATATTTTTATTTATATTTTTCATGTCTTTCATGTTTTCACCTATAATAATTCAAAATAGTTTTTCTCACACTTTATTACTTTTTCTTTTATCAGTTTACTAATTTCATTTGATAATCCGCTTCTATCTACTTCTAAATAATCTGCTAATCCTTGTCTATCATAAGGTATATAAAACGACTTACTCTTAGCTTTTTTAGATTCTATATATAAATAAGTTAAAAGTTTTTCTCTTGTTGTTCTTTTTGATGTTACCTCAATCTTTTGATTCAAAACTACATTTTTTAATGCTACTGCTCTTAATAAATTATGAATCATAAAGTTATGGAAGCTACAAGCATTTGAACAAGTTCTAATTATTCTTTTAATATCAATTAAACAAATAATCGTATCTTCTTTTGCTTCTATTGATACCGGAATTTTCTTGTTTCCTAAACATGCGAAACTTTCACCAAAAAATTCTGACTCTTTTACAAAAGTTACAATACTTTTATTACCATTATAATCATATCTTATTAGTTCAACACTACCACTTAACACAATTCCTATTTCCGTGATAATATCCCCTTCATAGAAAATCGTTTCTCCTTTTTTAAATGTTTTCTTCTTTCCATTAATACATCCAAGTAATGGAACAATATCATTATCTTCAATGCTTTTAAAAAGTATACATTTCTTTAATACATTTATATATTCTTTCATAGTATTTATTTTATCCTAATTTATATAAAATTATTTAATTATGTTGAAAATTCAACATACATTATATTATAATTATATTATAATTAATGTGTAAAATCAAGAATAAGTAATTTTATAATTTACTACAGGAGGTTACTATGATTAGAAAAATAATTAAAATAGATGAGAATAAATGTAATGGATGCGGGTTATGCGTTAGTGCTTGTCATGAAGGTGCAATCCAAATGGTGAACGGAAAAGCCAAACTAATACGTGATGACTATTGTGATGGTTTAGGTGACTGTTTACCAGTTTGCCCAACAAACGCAATTAGCTTTGAAAAGAGAGAAGCTTTAGAATATAATGAAGAAGCTGTTCTTAAAGCTAAAAACAATAATAATACAGATTGTAAAGATAATAAAATGGCTTGTGGGTGCCCTGGAACTAATATTAAAACGTTCAATAGAAATCAAAATTCAAACAGAAAATTAACTTTGAACAAACCAAACAATAATTATAACAATAACAATAATAATAATAATAATAATTATATAGAAACTAGACTTAATCAATGGCCTGTTCAAATTAAATTAGTTCCTATTAATGCTCCTTATTTTGAAAATGCAAATCTATTAATTGCTGCGGACTGCTCAGCTTATGCATACGGAAACTTTCATAATGAGTTTATGAGAAATCATATAACATTAATTGGGTGTCCTAAACTTGATATAGGAGATTACTCTGAAAAACTTACTGAAATAATTAAACATAATAATATTAAAAGTGTAACAGTTGTAAGAATGGAAGTTCCATGCTGTGGAGGAATTGAACAAGCTGTTAAGAAAGCTCTTCTTGCAAGTGGCAAGTTTATTCCTTGGAGAATTGTAACGATCTCTACTGATGGAAATATTTTAGACTAGGTATTATTATGCTAAGTTTGATTAATAAAAAATTATTATGTTATATCATTGGTTTAGCTAGAGCAATAGATGGTAATATGGATTTAATTACAAATGATACTATATTTACATTATTTGATTCTATACTAGCTTTACCAATACTTGATAATGATTCAAATGAATGTATAGATAGAATAGAATCAGAACGAAAAAGGTTAATCCCTAACTGTTATATCTGCCAAAGTTCATGTGGGAGAAATGATTTGTATAATATAGACGAATTCAATTTATATCCAGAAGAAATTAAAGCAATTAAATTATCTATTCTACTAAACATTATTGATAAAGTTAGTGTTAATTACTATAATTCTAATAATGAGTTTGTTAAACTAATATTAAATAGTTTATTTTATATAGGCTATATTGATGCAACATATGAAGAATTAAACGAATACAATAATAAACTTAATAATTTCTAAAATAAAAGAATCTGCTTTAAAACAGATTCTTTTTCTATATTTTTATGTTTCTAATTTTTTATGTTTCTAATTTTTTATGTTTCTAATTTTTTATGTTTCTAATTTTTTAT
>CAZHQU010000007.1:0-6416 GCA_964534245.1 uncultured Coprobacillus sp. | reverse complement strand
GCTTTTATATTCAAATAGTTATTAGTTATACTTCAGCTAATTCCTGTTTTATTTCTCTATCTTTATCATAGTATTTTGAAGTCTTATTTCTTATTAATAATAAAATTCCTCTTACTGATAGTTCTGTTGCCATTGCTACCCATACTCCATTCAATCCATAGTTTGTTACTAATAGTAATTGTAAAGTAATTCTAACACACCATATTGATATGATATTTAGTAAGCTTGGTACGAACGTATCTTCAGCGCCTCTTAATGCTCCTGTAACAACAATTGAGGCTGCATAAAGTGGTTCAGCAAGTAAACCAATTCTTAAAGCTTTTACACCAATTTCTCTAATAGTTAGACTTGGTGTTAACATCTTAAATACTAATGGACAAGCTATATACATTACAACTGCCATCAGTGACATTAATAATATACCCATTACAATAGATATTGTAGCATACCTTTTAGCAAGTTCTTTATTTCCTGCTCCGATTTGTTGTCCAACTAAAGTGGTTGCGGCGGCAGCCATACCATAGCCAGGCATATAGCATAAGCTTTCAGCAGTTATTGCAAATGAATGTGCTGATACATCTGCATTACCAAGTGGAGCAACAATTACAGTAGTAACTACCATTGCTCCGCATAAAGCTATTTGCTCTAATGCAATTGGACTTCCAATTTTCAAAGCATTATTTAATATACTTCTATCATATTTATAATTATCATTTTTTCTTAATTTTAAATCTTTATTAACAAAGACACAGATTATAAATATAATTATGCTTGTAACTACAACTGATAAAGCTGTACCAATACCAGCGCCAAGTACGCCATACTTTGGAATAAAAATTGCATTAAAAAGGACATCAAGACCACACATTATTGTATTTAATATACTTGGCACAACCATATTTCCACTACACTGTAAAGTTGATGAGGATAAATTGCATATCATCATAAAAGGTAAAGACAGTATAAACGTTAGAAAATACTTTGTAGCATCACCCCAAATTATTTGATCTCCTCTTAGCCATCTAGGTAAAGGTTTTGCAATAAACAAACATAATAAAGTCAGAATTAATGAAATTATTGTTGAAACAATTAAACTATGAAGTAAACCATTTCTACCATCACGTTTTCTATTAGCACCAAACATATGAGCAACTTGGACGGAAAATCCCACAGCAATTGCTGAAACAATTCCCCCAAGTACCCAAGTACTAGTACTGACTAAACCTATTGCGGCTGAAGCCTCTTCACCTAACGCTCCAACCATAGCTGAATCTATATATTGCATAACAATAGATGATATCTGAGTAAGTATTGCTGGAACACTTAGTTTCCATACATTACTTATCTGATTTTTTAAAGTCAAATTATTATTCATTTTTTCACATCCTAGATGATATTATAACATATTATCTAAAATTTTTCATTATCGCTTTTTATCAAATAAAACTTCAATCTTTACCAATATTAATTTTTATAAGTCTTGGTCTATTATATCTTTGAATTAATATAAATGGTATGTTCAATAATAAATTTACTACTGAAATTACCCATCCTCCAATACCATTCCATATCTTAATACAATATAGACCTATTATTCCAGCAAAAAAGTGATTAGTTTCAGCAATACAAGTTTCTTTAACTAATATATTAATATTATTTTTATTATTATGACTCTTATTATCAATTCTTTTCCTTGGCATAAATCTAGGAATAAATTTTGTTATTATCACACTTGCATCTGGTAATTTTGTCTTCCATTTTCTTATATTAATTTTATCATAGAGTTTTCCATTATTTTCAATCTTAAATGATTTAAATGGAAATTTATTTTCCTTTATCCATTTTCGTGGAAAAATTCTACCTATTATAAAAATACACATTCCACTAACTATAATGAATATTAAACATTTTATTAACGATTCCATACTATTTCTCCAAATATATAATATGATATTATTATTTTAATTATGTTAAATAATTGTATATATTTTACAAATAATCTTTTAAATAATTAAAACTAAGTAAAGATTCTTCAGTTTATTAAACATTTCTTTTTGCTGTTGTTAACATTAATTTTATTCTATTTAATTGATTAACTTCACTTGCTCCTGGGTCATAATCTATTGCTGAGATGTTTGCATATGGATATGCTTTCTTTAATGCTTTAATTACACCCTTTCCAACAACGTGATTTGGTAAACATGCAAATGGTTGAATGCAGACAATGTTTGGTGTGCCAGTTAATAACATTTCTACCATTTCCCCAGTTAGAAACCATCCTTCACCATATTGATTTCCTATTGATAAAAATGGTTTTGCATGTTCGGCTTTTTCTTTAATTGACATTGGAGCTCCGAATCTATTGCTTTTAGCTAAGGCATCACTAGCTGGTTTACGAATGTTTTCAATTGTTGAAATTCCCACTCTGCTGACTAAAGCTCCTAAAAAACTTGTTCCAAGGAATTCATGTTTGTATTCTTGATTATATAAGCTATAGTTTAGAAAATCTATTAAGTCAGGAACTACAACTTCTGCTCCTTCTGACTCTAATAAATCAACTAGATTGTTATTAGCTAGTGGCATATATTTAACTAATATTTCCCCAACAATTCCTACTTTTGGTTTCTTCAAGTCTTCAATTATTGGTAATGTATCGAATTTATTAACTATTTCTTTACATAAACTATTGTATTTATATTTGCTCTTTTTATTTACTAATGAATCGATGCATTTTTCCTTGCATTCTCTAACTAGTTCATTAGCACTCCCTTTAACTAGTTCATATGGGCGAACTCGATATAAACATTTCATAATTAAGTCGCCATACACGACACCTTTAAGTGCTTTAAGTAACATTGGTAAATATATTTTAAATCCTGGATTAGTTTCCATTTTATTTGCATTTAAAGAAATAACTGGGATATGACTTAGTCCAACCTTATCTAAAGCTCTACGAATTAAAGCAATATAATTACTTGCTCTACAACAGCCTCCAGTTTGTGTCATCATTATAGCTAAATGATTAACATCATATTCACCACTTAATACAGCATCCATTATTTGACCAACAACAGTAATTGTTGGATAACAAGCATCATTATTAACATATTTTAACCCTACATCAATTACATTTCGATTATCATTCTTTAGTACAACAAAATTGTAATTATACGCTTTTAATATAGGTTCTAAGATATCAAAATGAATTGGGCTCATTTGAGGAGCTATAATAGTATATTTTTCTTTGACCATTTGTTCAGTAAAAATACTTCTATCATATTCAATTGATTTACTGATTTTCTCAACATTATTTTTTTGTCTCATGTGCATTGCTGAAAGCAGACTGCGTAAACGAATTCTTGCGGCGCCTAGATTATTTACTTCATCAATTTTTAAGACTGTATATAATTTATTATTCTTTTCCATTATTTCATGTACTTGATCTGTGGTAACAGCATCTAACCCACATCCAAAAGAATTCAACTGAATTATTTCTAAATCATCACGAGAACAAATAAATTCAGCTGCAGTATACAAACGTGAATGGAACACCCATTGGTCATTAACTCTAATTGGTCTTTTAGGAATGAAATCAATTGGTAAAGAATCTTCGCTTAATACAGCAAGTCCATAACTAGTAATCATTTCTGGAATTCCATGATTAATTTCAGGATCAACATGGTATGGTCTACCTGCTAGAACAATTCCCTTTTCATCATTTTCTTCCATCCATTTTAAGGCTTCTTTTCCTTTATTTCGAATATCTTCTTTTACTTTTCTAGATTCTTCCCAAGCAAATTTAACTGCTTTTTTAATTTCATTTGTTGTAATGTTCCAAATTTCTTTACAGAACTTAATTAATCTATTGGTAATTGAATCAATACTTGCAAAAGAGATAAAAGGTCTTAAATATTGTATAGTTCCATTTGTTATATTTTCAACATTGTTTTTCAAATTTTCAGCATATGAAATTACAATTGGATAATTGTAATTATTTTGTGCATCTAATGTTTCTTTATGTTCATAAAATACACAAGGATGAAAAATTGTTTTTATACCATTTTGAATTAACCATTCAACATGACCATGAGCAAGTTTTGCTGGATAACATTCCGATTCTGAAGGAATACTTTCCATTCCAAGTTCATATATTTTCCTATTAGAAAATGGTGATAAAACAACTTCAAAACCTAATTCTTTAAAGAAAGTTGCCCAAAACGGATAATTTTCATACATATTAAGTACTCTTGGAATACCTATTTTTCCTCTTGGAGCATCTTTTAATGGTTCATATCCAAATATGCGTTCTTTCTTGTATTCATATAAATTAGGTATATTTAATTTTTTACAGTCATTACCTAATCCTTTTTCACATCTATTCCCAGTAATATGTGATGAACCATTTGAGAATTTATTAACTGTTAATACACAATGATTCAAACATCCATTACATCTAGTTACTTTCGTCTTATAAGATAAATTATCAAGTTCCAATAACGAAATCATCCTTGAAGGTGTTCCATCATAATGGCTTCTAGCAATTAATGCAGCACCGAATGCTCCCATAATTCCTGAAATATCTGGACATATTACTTCTACACCAACTATTTTTTCTAATGCTCTTAGTACGGCTTGATTATAAAATGTTCCACCTTGAACAACTATATTTGTTCCTAATTCTTTTACGTCAGTAAGTTTTATAACTTTAAATAAAGCATTTTTAATTACTGAATAAGCTAAACCAGCTGATATATCAGAAACACTTGCTCCTTCTTTTTGAGCTTGTTTTACGTTTGAATTCATAAACACTGTACAGCGAGTTCCTAAATCTACTGGATTTTTTGCATACAATGCTTCTCTAGCAAATCCAGCCGCATCATAACCTAATGAATTAGCAAAATTCTCTATGAATGATCCACATCCAGATGAACATGCTTCATTTAATAAAATTGTATCAACAACTCCATCTTTTAATTTGATACATTTCATATCTTGTCCACCGATATCTAAAACACAATCAACATTCCCATTAAAGAATGCGGCAGCTGTAGTATGAGCTATTGTCTCTACTTCTCCTTCATCTAAGGATAAAGCCGTTTTAAGTAATGATTCTCCATATCCTGTTGAACAAGATCTAACAATTTTAGCATCATTTGGTAAAATTGTACGAAGTTCTTCTAGTGCATTTAATACTGCGCGAATTGGATTCCCTTGATTATTTGTATAATAACTAAATAAAAGTTGTCCCTTATCTCCAACTACAGCAACTTTTGTAGTTGTTGAACCAGCATCTATACCTAAGAAACAGTTACCTTTATAGTTTCTTATATCTTCTTGTTTTACACGAGATTTCATATGTCTTTCTGAAAATATCTCATATTCATCTTGATTATTAAATAATGGTTCTAAACGTTTAATTTCAAATTTAATTTCTACGCCTTTATCCAATCGTTCAATCAAATCTTTTAAATTTATAACATTTGAATCATCACTTTCATAAGCCGCTCCAAGTGCAGCAAATAAATGGACATCATCTAGTTTAATTATATCTTCTTCTTTTAAATTTAATGTTCTAATAAAAGTATTCTTTAGTTCCGTTAAGAAGTATAGAGGACCACCTAAAAAAGCTACCTTTCCTCGAATCGGCTTCCCACAAGCCAATCCAGAGATAGTTTGGTTTACAACTGCTTGAAAAATTGATGCAGCTAAGTCAGATTCTTTTACTCCTTCATTTATTAAAGGCTGAATATCTGATTTAGCGAAAACACCACATCTTGCAGCAATTGGATATATTTGTTGATATTCCTTAGCCACTTCATTTAATTCATATGCTTTTTTTTGTAATAATGCAGCCATTTGATCAATGAATGCTCCTGTACCCCCTGCACAAACACCATTCATTCTTTCATCTAATCCACCTTTGAAATAAATGATTTTAGCATCTTCTCCACCCAACTCAATTGCAACATCAGTCATAGGCGCTTTTTTAGAAATTGCTGTAGCGACTGAAACAACTTCTTGAATAAAAGGAATATTTAATGCTTTACTTAGATTAATCGAACCAGAACCAGTGATTTTAACTTTTAAAGATATATCCCCAAATTTTTTATTTATATCTTTTAGTGTCTCATTTAATGTTTCTTGAATATGGGCAAAATGACGTTCGTAATTTTGATAAATTACTATTTCTTCCTCATTAATTAAAACTACTTTTATTGTAGTAGAACCTACGTCAATTCCCATTTTATATATTTTACTCATATGCTTACTAGTTTATTTTCTAATAATAAACTTACTCCTCTCTTTTGATTATTATTAATCAAAACTTTATTATCTATTATTTTATCACAATCTTTAAATTATTTCGACAAAATATTACAAATTAATTAAAATTAATAAACACATTGGTTCTAATT
>CAZHQU010000006.1:0-24340 GCA_964534245.1 uncultured Coprobacillus sp. | reverse complement strand
AGAATCCACATATTGTTCTACCTAGTATTATTGCATATAGTAATATTATACCTATTACATATGTAGGTAGCTTGGTTTTACTTTCTGATAAACTATTTTGTAATGAGCCTAATGGACAAGCTCCAATTGCTCCTGGGCATGAATAACAATTTAGTCCAGGAAGGCAGGCCGACTTAGAAAGACCTTTAAATATTTCACCATTTACGAATCCCTTTATATTGGCATTGAATAATAGTGCTGCATATAATTGTATAATCTTTCTTCTACTTGGTTTAATTTTAATAAAGAAATTCTTAATTTTTGACATAATCTTAACCTAATCCTATACACTCATTACAAATCGTAATTGCTTTTTGTAATACTGATGAATCACCATCATTTATTAATCCTATTACTATTAATCCTAAGGCTATAACAAGTATAGCTATTTGAAAAACAAGTTTATTGCTCTTCTTAATCTTCTTTTCATTTTTTACTTTTCCATTAGTTTTAATAATAGTTTTAATAACTTCAATTGACTTCTTAGCGCTTATTTCTTCATAAACTGAATAACAAGTAAGTGCACCAAATGAAATGATAACCCATGGAAGTAAGTAGATACTCATACTTCCTATTTGTTTTGTAACATCTCCAGTTGAATCAAAATGATTTGGATTTACTAAGTATCCTAAACTTAATAATGAGCAGATTACAATTATTACTGTTGTGATAATAAATCCAATTTTACGATTTTTCTTTTCTTTTTCTAAATACTTATATTCTTTTAAAAATTTATATTCACTGTCTAAGTTTGAATTATAACTTGGACAGATATTTTCTAAGTTATGTAGTTTAGTAATATTTGATATTTTACTAATCTTTTCTTTTTTACTTCCTTTATTTGTATCTTTTATATATGAATTAACAAAACTTATAGTTATTAAAAGCACCCAAATAATGATTGCTGGAAGTATTTGATTTATATAATCTTTACATATTTCTCTTGTAAATGTTCCTTCATTTCCAATGTATATTCTTAATACTTGGATTATAAATAAAATTCCCATTAACCCTGTTTGTACAGAAGTTAATATTAAAAATACTTTATTTGTAATGTTTTTAGATACCTTATGTTCTGAATTATTATTTGACATTTAAGTATCCTCCCTTCACTTTGTTTAATATTATAAAGAGGGCCTAATCTCTTAGGCCCTATTATAATTATTCGCTAACTACTGGACCTATAAATTTATAGTAGTAGCAAAGTTTTACCCATGAATATTCAATATCAGTAAATGTATATTTATCCATTAGCATTCCTAATACGTATGCAAATTGTTCATCAACTTTAACACATCCGTATAATTCTGAATTTTCATCAGCAATCATGTTCTTTTGAACATATTCTTTTACATATTCTGTGCAATTAGCACCTTCCATTTTTTCCATTTCTTCAACAGTTAACTTAATATAAGTATAACCATTTTCTTCAGTCTTACCATCTGCTCCAATTGTAGCAACATATTCTAATTCGCCACCTTCTTTGTAACAAACATAATAACGATACATTTCATTATTTTCATCATATAATGTTTGTCTGAAATAGCCTTCTTCATCATATAATGGTTGGCCAAATTCATCTTTACTGAAGTCAAAAGCATTAAATCTTTCACTTAAGCATTCTTTTAAAGGATATGTAGTAATGTTATTAATGTATTCAAAATCACAATATAAATATGCATCTTTTGCTAATGAATCTTTAACTCTATAGAATCCATCTTCACCTAATTCAGCATCTACATAATTACCAGCAATAATATCAGACATTTCATCATCACTTGATGTAAAGAATCCAGGAGAAGCAATTGTTAATAATTCAACGCTATCAGCAACATATTTCATTTCAACAGTGATTGTACTATATTCATATACATCATAGAATGCTGCTCTAAATAAGTATGTTTCACCTTCTACTAAGTATACATAAGCTACAAAATTATGGTCTACTTGTTCACCTTTTGAGCTTTGTTCAGCATAAATTCTTAATCCATATTCGCTTTCAGCAATTGCAACACCATCAGCATCACAAATCCAACCTAATGTTTCTAATGCTTCTTCAGTTCCGTAGAACTTATAAACACCTGATTTCTTTGGAGTGAATCCAAAGATGAAACCTCTTGGAAGAATAATTCTATCAAATGTTGCTTCAGCTTTTGCGGCAACTTCTAATCCATCACCATCGAATTCGATTGGTTCAAATGGACAAACACCAATAGTTGGTAAACCTAATTCTTCACCATCTGTACCATATGCAGAATAGTAAACACATAATTCTAACCATTGATTTGGATTATTTGCGGCTTTAGCATCACCTAATGCTTTAACGATTTGTTTTAAAGCATCAGCAAGTTCTTTAGTAACTGGTGTATAACCAATTTCAGAGTTACTTGCATACACAGAATATTCTTCAACTAATTTGTTATAATCAACACCATCAGCACCTATGCATTTACCTTCTAAGCTAATTCCGTATAAAGTAGAGTTATTCCACTTAGTACCACTCAACATATCAGCTAATAATAATGGCCCGTTTTCATTATCAACATGATAATATCCATCTACTTCATTGTAAACAACATCAGCATATTTTGAATATTTCATATTAATTTCGTCCATTGCGCCCATAGCACATTCTCTAAATATATAAGTAGTTTTGTCAACTTGCTCTTGTTTAACTAATCTAATATTTGTGATATAAACTGCATCTTCGCCAATTGAGTATGATGCATCCTTCATATAACAAATTGCAATTTCATATGTTCCATCTTCAATAGCAACATAAGCATAACTCTTTTCCCAATCAGGACTTTGTCCAGATATTTGAGTAGCTATTGTGTTATTAACGATGATATATAAAATGTCATATTCTTCAGTTGAAGCATAGTAATCAAATGCAAATGCTTCACCTTTCTTCATTTCAACAGTTGTATATACAATTGAGTATGATGGATCTTGACCTTTGTTAGAAGGTTTAATACACTTAACACCATTAAATTCTGCTACAACCCATGGCCATGAGAATTCAGCATCTTCTCCATCTTCTGGAGCATATGCTCCTATAAATTTTGTGCCATCATGATTTGTACCATTAACAGCTTCTTCTAATACACTTGAATCTTCTTGTGTAATATCAGGTTTAACAAAATCATCATCTGCAACTTCGCCAGTATAAACTGGATAGTAATCATCAACTAAATATTTGTTAAATGTACTTGTCCATTTAACAGTTTCAGTTTCAGCCCCAACTGTAATATCAGCAATTAAACCAAAGCTGTCTATCATTACTGTAGTTGGGTAACCTTCAACACTAAATAATTGTGTTAAAGCTGGATCAGCTGTTAAATTAGATTCATCAAAGTCATAATCCATTGCTACATTAAATGTAATACCATTTTGATCTTTAAAGTTTTTGATATCTTCAAATGTATCACCATTACCAGCAATACCAGGATTGATAGCAATAATAATTACATCATCTTTATAATTTAATGTTTCACCATTCTTTTCATATGTGCTGCCATATGCTTCAACCATTGCTGGGAATTCATAATAACAAGCAGAACATGTTGTATACCAAAAGTTAAGAACTACTAATTTATATTCATCAAGTAAGTTATATAAATTTAATTCATTACCATCTGTATCAGTTAATGTAAAATCATACATTACATCACCAAGTTCATATTTAATAGAACTATCTGCTTCTTTACCTTCTAAAGATTCAATTTGACATTCAACTTCGATTTGAGTACCCATTAAATCTGTTTCATAGAAATCTTTATTTAAGTAATAAGCTTCCATATCAGAACCATCAATTGCTACTTCATAAATACTAGGTTCTAATTCAGTTTCAAATAAACCATTACTGTTTGAATATCCTTCAGCAACTATTTCATCTTCTAAATAGAATGTTACATAGAAGCCTGATAATGGTTTTCCAGCGATGTCCTTAATTAATACTGAATAAGGAATTGGTTCTTTTTCTGGATCATCAGGACCAGGTTCAACTTGTCCAGCTTTTTTAACTACTAAAGTTAACGAAACTTCTTTACCTTCATAAGTAACTTTAATAGTATGTGTTCCTTCTGTAGATAATTTTTTATAATCATCTTCTGAAATCATTGATTTAGTTAAATTAATTGTTTCAACACTATCATCAGACTTTTTAACTTCAATTTTGATATCCTCAATTTTATCATCAACTTCTGTTAAAAGTATTTCGCTTGGAATTGACTCTTCTAAAACACTAATAGACTCAACAGTAGCTTCATCATTACATGCTAGAGAAAAGACTAAAGCTCCAAACAACAATAATAATGCGAACAACTTCATTAGTTTTTTCATTATTAATATTTCTCCTTCATATTAGCTATTTCAACCAAAACCATATTAAGATAATGGCTAAACCAAAACCAAATAAAACTAGAAGGAGTTTTGGAACATATACTCTAAAAGCAGCTTTAATTAAAGTTCTTCTTTCTTCTTTCGAGACATATACATATTCAGTTTTATCTTTCTGATTATTAAACTCTTCTCGGTTTCGGTAATCCCCTTTTCTTTGGGTATTCCATTTGGCATCTACATCCATACTATAAATAGTATGGCCATCATCAACGTATTTTGGTTTTTCTTTTTTACTCATTTTATTAGTCTAAATTTTACTAGTTTATACTTTACTAGTCTATACTTTATTTTTTTGCTTTTTTCTTAGCTTCTTCCTCAGCTAGAATTTGTTCATATTCAGCATCATATTTTTCCAAATTTTCCATAACTTCATTATTGTATAAGTGACAAGCTACTAAATGATTAGTTTCATATTCAATAAATTCTGGAACTTTGTATTTACAAACTGACATACATTTTTCACATCTAGTGTGGAACTTGCATCCTTTTGGAGGGTTTGCTGGAGAAGGGATATCTCCTTTTAGAATAATACGATTCATCTTGGCGTCTGGATCCGGAACTGGAACCGCTGAGAATAAAGCTTTTGTATAAGGATGTAATGGATTATCAAATATATCTTTTGTATCACCAATTTCCATCATGTTACCTAAGTACATAACAATAATACTATCAGTTATATACTTAACAACAGATAAGTCATGAGAAATAAACATATATGTTAATCCTAAGTTGTTTTGTAATTCTTTTAAAAGATTAATTATTTGCGCTTGAATTGATACGTCAAGGGCACTTACAGGTTCATCGCAAATAACTAGTTTTGGATTAACTACTAAAGCTCTTGCAATACAAATTCTTTGTCTTTGTCCTCCTGAGAATTCATGAGGATATCTATCATAATATTGAGGTTGTAATCCACAAACCTTCATAATATGTCTAACATGTTCATTAACTTTTTCTTTTTCAACAACTTTATGTACTTCTACTGGTTCTTTTAGAATTGATCCAATCGTCATTCTTGGAGGAAGACTTGAATAAGGATCTTGGAAGATTAATTGAATTTCAGGTCTTAATTCTCTTAATTCCTTTCGACTTAATCTTGCTAAATCTAATCCAGTTTCTTTTCTTGCTTCTAACTCTTTAAATAGTGAAGTTTCAACATCACTTGATAAAACCAATCCACCTGTTGATTCAGAAGCTTTTTCTAATGTTTCAATTAATGATTTAATAGTTTTTGTTACTTTTTCTAATCTTGTAATCTCATCATTTTTTTCACATTTATCTTTTAAAGAATTTAAGTTAAATGTTTCTTCAGATAGAGCTTTATTTAGTTTCTCTAAAGTTACTTTATTTAAATCACATAATTCATTTTCATTACCAATTAATTCTTTTAATGTATTATATAATGAAGAAAATTTTGCTTTATATTTAGATAAACTGTTAACTTCTTTAATATAATACTTAGGCATTTTTTCCTCTACAGTATGTCCATAATATAGAGTTTTTCCGCCTGTTGTATCATATAATTGTAAGATTGTTCTTCCTAGAGTTGTCTTCCCACAACCACTTTCACCGACTACCCCTATTGTCTTTCCCGCTTCTAATGTAAATGAGACATTATCAACTGCTCTTAGGAACGCTTGAGGTCTTCCAAATAAATCTTTATTTAAAGGGAAATATTTCTTTAAATTCTTAACTTCAAGAATAATGTTTTTCTTATTCTCCATCAGTGTTTCCCTCCTCATATAAGTAACATGATACATAATGTGTATCAGACACTTTTACTTCTTTTGGATAAGCTCCATTACATTTACCTATGCATTTGTTACATCTATTTTTAAAGAAACAAGTATTAGGTAAATTAATTGGGTTTGGAACTTGTCCTGGAATTGAATATAATGGTTTGTTTGCATCTGAAGTTATTAATGGTTTACTTGCTTGTAAGCCAATTGTATAAGGATGTAATGGGTTCTTGAAGATCTCACTTACTGTTCCTTTTTCAATGACTTTCCCTGCATACATTACTACTACTTCATCAGCCATCTCTGCAATTACTCCTAAGTCATGAGTAATCAACATAATTGATGAACCAGATTTTCTTTGTAAGTCTTTTAATAATTCTAATATTTGAGCTTGAATTGTTACGTCTAGTGCTGTAGTAGGTTCATCGGCAATTATTAGTTTTGGATTACCTGCTAAAGCCATTGCTATCATTACACGTTGTCTCATACCACCAGAAAGTTCATGAGGGTATGATGCATAAACTCTTTCAGACATTGATATACCAACTTGATTAAGCATATCAATACTATGATTTTTAATAGTTTCCTTATCCATTTCGGGATAGTGAATAAACATAACTTCATCTAATTGATATCCAATAGTAAATACTGGATTTAATGATGTCATTGGCTCTTGGAAGATCATTGTAATATCTTTTCCACGAACATTAAACATTTCTTGAGTAGGCATATTAGCTATATTGTAAGCTAACTTTTTGCCTTCTTCGTTGTAACCTAAGTCATCAGAATTAAATCTAATTTCTCCACCAACTACTTGGCCTTGAGGTGCTTGAACTAGTTGCATGATTGAAAGTGATGTAACACTCTTCCCACAACCACTCTCACCAACAACTCCAACAATTCTATTCTTTGGAATATTAAAACTTACTCCATTAACACTCTTTACAGTACCATTGTCTGTAAAGAAATTTGTTTGTAAATTATCTAACTCAATAATATTGTTCTCATCTTTCATTACTGATTGATATTCGTGAGGTTCTTTTTTCTTCTTTTTCAAATCTTCATAATACTTCATTTGTTTAATGTTATATTTGATGATTTGTCTGCTTTCCTTAATAGTAAGGTAATTGCCTTTACTTGCTTTGTTATTATCTTTTTTACTAAATAATCCCATGACAATCACCTATTTCTTAGATTTTGGATCCATTGCATCACGTAAGCCATCACCAACAAAGTTGAAGCCTAACACTGCAAGAACAATTAATATACCAGCAGGTAACCACATATTTAAATAATATGATAGAATAACTGGATCTTTTGAACTAGATATCATTGTACCCCATGCAGCATAAGGTATTTGAACACCTAATCCTAAATAGCTTAATGTAGATTCATATAATATGATACTACCTAATCCTAATGTCATGTTTACAATAAGTTGAGGCATAACATTTGGAATTAAATGTTTGAATATTTTTCTCCATGTTGGAAGACCCATAACTTCTGTTGCTACGATGAATTCTTGTTCACGTAAAGATAAAATTTGACCACGAACCATACGAGCACAACCACTCCAACCAAATACTGTAATTATTATCATTAAGAAATAAATACGATTTGATGGATCAATATATTCTGATAAAGAATCAAGTACTGCTGAAGCAATTAATAAAATTGGAAGCATTGGTATACAGTTAAATACGTCAACAATTCTCATGATTAATTGGTCTACTTTACCACCAAAGTATCCAGCAATACCACCTAAGATAACTCCTAGGATTGTTTCTAATATTACAACAATAAATCCAATAGTTAATGAAATTCTTCCACCATACATTAATCTAGTGAATATATCCATTCCCTTTTCATCTGTACCAAGTAAGTGATCCCAACTTGGTTTTGCTTTTAAATTATCTGTTTCAATTTCAATTCTTTGAATAATTGTCATTTCTTCACCATATTCGTTAATATATGGTTTTTCAACTTCAATATAAGTTATAACTTGAGTTCTATCTACTTCAGTTTCTCCCCACTTGTTATAAACAACTGGACCTAAGAAAGAGAAGGCAAATAAGAATACTAATATAATTAATCCAACAATTGAAAGTCTCGATCTAAAAAATCTTCTTAGGATTAATTTAATTGGACTCATTTCTTTATAAGTATCTTCTAACGAATTATTTTCTGAATTTGTTTTATCTACATTTTCATCATTTTGGTTAGATTCTGAAGTAACAGGTTCTTGATTTTCTAAATCTTTATTATCTTGATTTTCTAAAAATTCTTTATCCATCATGACACCTCCTACTTACCTAGTTTAACTCTAGGGTCAACTACAGAGTACATAATATCTGAGAATAATGTACCAATTACTGTTAAAACCGCTAGAAACATGTTGTATCCCATTACAAATGGAATATCACCATCGCTTAAAGCTTTATAAGCAAGTCTACCAATTCCATCGATTGCAAATACTTCTTCTGTGATCATCATACCACCGAATAATGATGGTAAGATACCAGCAAGTAATGTAACTAATGGAATCATTGTATTCCTAAAAGCATGCTTATAGATTACTTGTTTTTCAGGTAACCCTTTAGCACGTGCAGTACGAATATAATCTGCACTTAAAACTTCTAATGTATTTGTTCTTGTATATCTCATTAATCCACCTAATGAAAGTATTACTGTACAGAAAATCGGTAATACTAAGTGATGAGCCATATCTAATAGTTTAGATATAAATCCACCAAAAGTATCTGGATAAGATGCTCCACCTGAGATTAAACCTGTTGATGGGAACCAACCAAGTTCAACTGAGAAAATCTTAATAATGATTGCTGCAAAGAAATATGTAGGTAAAGATATACCAATCATTGTGAATATCGTAACCGCGTAATCTCGTTTTGAATATTGATGAGTTGCACTTGTAATACCTAATGGTATTGCAATGGCAAATTGTAACACAGTTGCTATAACTGCTATTGCAAATGAAACCCACATATTTGCTCCAATTACCTCAGCAACAGGTTTCTCATATTTAAATGATAAACCTAAATCACCGCGTAACATATTACCAAGCCATGTGAAATAACCCTCAACTAAACCTTTAAATGAACTATCACCAATACCATATTGGTTTTTAAATTCCATTAATTGCTCAGCTGTAATTGTACCTTGTTGTAATTGAGAAGAAAACTTAATATCCAAATAGTCATTCGGCATCATTCTTACTAATGTATAAATGATAATTGAAACCCCAAGAAGAACAAATATAGAAACAAATAATCTTTTTATAATATATTTAAACATTTTATTCTAATTGTGAAAACTATTTATTAGTTTTTCCCTTTCTAATTTTAATATATTTTATTTAATATATCTTATTTAATATTTGACTAATTATTGTGTAGTGTGTAATCTTACTTTATGAATATCAGCAAGTAAACCAACAAATGATGAAACATCTTGATTTAAAGTAGATTCATCAATCTTATTAATATTGTAAGCAAATAAGTCATCTCTTTGATATGTTGGAAGTTCAACAGCTAATTGCATTACTATATCTAAAGCATCCGAGTAAATAGCAGCACGTTCTCTTTCATCAGTAGTTTCACGACCTTCTTCAATTAATTCAGATAATTCTTCTACTAATGCTTTTTCACGATTATATTTACCACCAGTGTTTTGTAAAATTTGTTTATAACCCCAGTTTAATGTTGATGTAGCAGTTGAATCCATATGATATACTTGATACATATCTGGGTCAATTGTAGAACTCCATGCGGCAGCCCATACAGCTAAGTCACCAGATGCAAGTTTTGATAATGCCTGAGCATCAGTTGCAACAGTTATATCAAAATTAATTGTATTTAAAAATTGAGACGCTTTATAGAATGCATTAAACGCTGGATGGTCTTGTTCAGAACCAGCAATTGTAAATGTATATTTAAGTTTAGTTGTACCATTTGAGTACACACCATCACCAGCAACATAGTAACCAGCTTCTTCAACTAATCTAATAATAAATTCTTTTTGTTCATCTTCAGTGAATTTTTCACCAGCTTTTTTACCTAATTCTTCAACATACTCTGCATAGTATGGATTAACAACATCCAAGTTTTCTGGAATAGTTCCACCAATGTATGGATAATATGCTGTAGCACCATCTGGATATGCCCAACTAGTTTTAGACATTGATCTATAAATTGCTTGAGCTGTATTACCATAGTAACTTACTGTCATTGAGGTATCAATTGAGTGCATTATTGCTTGTCTTACTTCTAAGTCAGGAACAAATCTTGCATTAACTCCGATATAACCATAACCAGATGTTTCAATTGATTTATTATGGATACCTTCACTCTTCTTACTATTTAATTCAGAAATATTTTCTGGACTTGAGTTAGGTTGAATATAGTCAACTTCACCATTGTATAAAGCGTTCTTTAATCCACTTGCGGCAACTACTTGGTAGTGTAAGTATTTAATTTCTGGAACGCCTAATACATAGTTTTCATTTCTAACAAAGTATAATACGTTATTACTCTTGAAATCACCAGCACCGATATTTTCAGTGTTATGATTTGAGTCACATGCTACATATGGACCAGCACCTACTGGAACACCAATTCTCTCAGGATTTTTAACTACATTATTCATAAAATCTTGAGTTGAATATTCAACACCAAAATTTTCAACAAAGTCAAATTTACTAATATATTCTTCTGAGGAATAATAATACATTGGTGCAACAGTAAATGCAAAGTTCCAAATCGCTTTTGGGTCAACTCCGTTAATAGTGATAGCTAAAACTTCATTAGTTCCATTCGCAATTGTTCCATCTTGATTATATACAGGAGCGTTATAAGTAGTATTATTCACTTTTACACTCTTTTCTTTATTGATGAATTGAATACCAGAAATACTTGTATATGTTCTTTCATGAGTTCTATGATATTCAGCTAATGCTTCATTAACTAAATATTCATTAATCTTAACTGATGTATTCCAGTATAATGCAACTTCAATCAATTTCATTGGAATGTTATCTTCATAAATTTGATTAATTGCTTTTTCTCTATTCCATTGTTTTAATTCATTTGGATCATTTACTAATGAAGATTCAAGTTTTGCTTCATCAGCATTCCATGTTAAGTAACCTTCATTAAACAAGAAATTTTCAACATCAGTTGTTAATAAGTTATAATGACTTGTTCCTTTTGAATCTTTTAAAACAACATCTTTATATTGTCCACCAGCAAAGTTATCATAATCATCATTTAATTCTTCTTCGAAATATTCACAGATTTTTTCAAAATCGCTAAATACATATTCAAATCCTTCATCTTCAACATATTCTCTTAAACATTCTTTGAATTCTAAAAGTTTAATATGTTCATTTTTATAATCATCATAGATTTCTTGAGTTGCAGTTAATAAGTACTCAATTCTTCTTGATGCTTCAATTTGGAATTGTTCCATAAATCTTTCTTGTTCTTTTTCATCTGCTTGTTGTGTTCTATATTCTTTTAAACCAACAATATCAGTTGAATATATTGTACTGGAACCAGTATAAACTGGGTCTAGATACACATATAAATTGAATAAAACATCTTTAATTGTTAGAGGTGTGCCATTAGAGAACTTTACATTATTCTTTATTACTAAATAATATGTTGTCATATCTTCATCTTCATCATAGATTTCTTGTAAGTCTTTAACAACTACACCTTCTTCATCACCATAAGTAACGTTTCCTGCTTCATCGTTTCCTAACATACCAATTTGAGTCATCCCAACGATTTGGCTATCAGGAGCAGATGATGAGAAGAATGGATTAAATACACCATCTAATTCTTGTGATGAAAGGATTAATGGAATGTCTTCTTTATTTCCTCCACCACAACCTATAGTAATCACTAAAGCAAAAACTATAAGCATTAAACATAATATTTTTTTCTTCATTTTATCCTCCACATTATACCGACTATTTAGCAATTTCTAATTTTGAATTAGTAATAATTACATCATCAGATGCACTATACCAATAATCATCATAAACTACTTCTACTGCACATTCAGGAGTCTTAGTTAATAAAATTTCACCTGTAATGTTTACATTTTCTAATGTTGTATTTGATGCTTTAATAGCAAGCGGTGCAACAATTATTTTCTTAATTTGACTATATGTTGTATTGATATCAATTAACATATTTTCAAATGTTAAATCTTTAATTACTACATTTTCAAGTTCAAAGAATAATGAAACATATAAATGATCTTTTAGACCAGTTGTGCTATCAAATCCTTCTTTTAATCCACCTTTAGAACTATCATAATCAACTTCAAAATTAGATAATTTATATCCATTACCTAAGATAATTCCTGAGTAAGAATCAAAGCATAATTCATAACCATCTAAATCTATATCATTTAACAAATAGATATTTGCATTTTTAGAAATAGCTGAAGTAAATTGTCTTCTTGTTTTAACAGTTGTATATTCACCTTCAATTAAATCTAAGTATACTTTAATAGCTAAGTCTTGATCGCCACCAGGGTGAGTAAACTTATCATTCCATTTATTTCCGTTTTCATCTAAATATCCTAATGAAGTAAATCCTTCAACATCTTTAACTTCTAGGAATACATCTTTGAATTTATCGCCTTCTTCAACTTCATATTCATCTAAATATACTTCTTTACCATCTTTATCGATATAATATAATTCATATGTATAAACACGGTTAATTTCCCATTTAGCATATAAAGTTACACCATCTAAAGCCATCTTGTCATTAGCAAAATCCCATTTATCTGAATATGTAATACTACCATCGTCATTTGTTGTTTTTGTTTGATACCAACCTTCAATATGGTAACCAGCTTTACTGATTTGGTCTAATGGATTAGTTTCTAATACATTTGGATCAACAATATAAGTACTATCTTTTGTTCCATCAAATTCATATAAATATGAGATTCTTTCTTTAGTATTTTGACATATTCCACCTTCTAAGTAGAACACAGCAACACCTGTTCCTACTGTTCCATAGAAGTAATCAGTACTAATTTCAGAAGAGAAACCATTTGTTGTAACATATTTACTATCAAATGATTTTAACTTACCTTCTTCAACTATTATTTCAATATATAAATCAGAAACACTACCAACACTTTTATTTAAGAATAATGAACTAATTTTATTGTCTAATACTTTACCAGATAATGTATAATTATCATCTTCAACAGTTAATGAATAACCTTTTTCAAGGAAATCCTCTGATAATACAAATGTTAAGAAGTATGTTGGCACAGTATATTCATTTTCATAAGTTGTACCATTTAACTCAACATACTTAACATTATCTACAGTGAAATATGATGTTTTAGTTTCATCATATTTATTTACTCCTGAAGTAGACAACTTGTTTTCAGTAATATCTACTTCAGTTCTTATATTTTTACCTCTTTGAATTAAGAAGTTCATTTCTTTTTTATAAACTTCTACTTCACCATCTTTGATAATATCTACTTCATTATAACCAGCTATGACTAATTCAGAATCGTAAATACTTTGAACAAGTTTTTGGAAATCAGACTTGTTGTCTACACAAGAAAGTAAGAATACTGATAACATTATAACTGATAAAAATATCATTAATTTTTTCATTAATATCTTACCTCCTTACATAAACTTACGTTTCTTTAACATGAAGAATAATACTAAACCAGTTGCAAGACTTGTTGCTACTACGATACCCACTTTATTAACAAGTGATATTGGTAAAGTTGTAATATCAGTCATTGTATTAATATCTTCGTTTAAGTCTTTAAAGTATTCATCAAAGCCTTTTTTGAACTCGTCTACATTAGTAGTATCTATATATAATTTATCATCTCTATTAACTATTTCTAACGCATCAACAATATTATAATAATCTGAAATCTTATCAAATTGATATGTATCACCTAAGTCAGAAATTTCTTTAATTAAGAATCCATAAACTTTATTGATTCTATTCATCTTAATTTCTTTATAACTTGCTTCTGCTTGTACTAAATTATTATATAAATCATCTAAGTATTTTTGTTCATAACCATAAACAGTTAGATCTTGATTTAATAAGTTATAAGCTGTACGAGCATTTACAATAACATCACCATCATTTAATGTTACATTAGATGGTACTAAAACTACTTTATTTAAATAATCAATTGAATTTGAATTTAACGCAACATAATCAGAATGTTCCATCTTATCTAAATCAAAGAATAGACTATAAACTTTATCATCATATCCGCTTTCCATATTCTTTGGTACAATAATATTCATCTTAGTTGATTTACCAACCATATCTTTGAATTGTCCATAGTATAATGGATAGTAACCATTGAATTGGAAATACTTATTTAAGAATTGATAGATTTCTGAATCTGTTTCATAAGATATATTTAAATCACTAACTGTTCCTTCTAAAACAGGAGCAACTGTTGATCTAAATTCTACAGTATTAAGATTAGTGCATCCATAGAATGACATATTACCGATAAGTTTTAATGTGTCAGGGAATACTAATTTTTCTAACTTATTGTTAAAGTAACCAGCATATTCTTCCACTCTAATTGTACCAAATAATACATTATAAGTACTTTCTGGTTTTGATGTAGGATATGCACTTAATAAATACTTATCATTTTCTGTAACTGTGTATAAAACACCTTGATCTAATCTTACATAATCATTAATCACACATGTATCATCTTTAGCACTATTTACAAACTTTGTTTGATTCTGATTGTAATAGAACGCTGTTGGTGCGATATATTCAATAGTGTTTGGAAGTACTATTTCAGTAACACCGATACAGCTTAAGGCTTGAGCATCAATGTATTTCATCTTCGGCATATTAATTTCTGTTAAGTTTGTACATTCTAAGAATGCACCAGCTTCTAATTTTTCAGCGTTATCTAAACTTACAAATTTTAATTCTTTACAGTTATTGAATGCTTGCATACCAATAGTTATTACTTCTGATAAATCAATATCAGATAAGATTATACAGTTAAGGAATGCGGCTGCATCAATATAATTAATGTTATTTATTTCTACAGTTACTAAAGCTTCATCTTCAGCAAACATTGCTTCTGGAACTGTTTCTAAACTTGATTTTGTAATAAATGTTTCTAAACTTAAACATTCAGAGAATGCAAATTTTCCAACTTTAGTTAAGTTTTCACCAAGTTCAACTTTCGTTAAATCTGATGCTTTATAGAATGAATATTCTCCAATAACTTCTACTGAATCAAAGTTTACATTAGTTAATGAATTGCCTTTTTCATTTGTAGTTGTTGAGAATGCATAATCACCAATTTGCTTAACTTTATTTAATTCTGCATTTGATAATTTAACACAATCAGCAAATGCATAAGCACCAACATATTCAGCGTTTGCAAGATTAACACTAGTTAATTCTTTACAACCTTTGAATCCATAATCTCCAACTTTTGTAACATTTTCTAAATCTATAGTAGTTAGTTTAACACAATCTTCAAAACTATGATTACCTAACTCTTCTGCGTTTGTTTTAATACTTTCTAATAATACACATCCAGCAAATGCATAATCACCAATTTTACTAGTTTTAACATCAGCACTTGCAAGTTCTTTACAGTTCATAAATGCGCCTTCTCCAACAGTTACATTTTCTAATACTAACCTTGTAATATCTGTATTAGCAAATACATATGGAGCAAATTCTTTAATTGTTTCAATGTTATTAATTTTTGATAAACTCAAGCAGTTCATAAATGCTTTATCTTTTAATACAACATTATTATTTAAAGTTACTTCTACTAAATTTTCACAATCAGCAAATGCTAATTTTCCTACTTCTAATACATTATTTGGTAACAAAATTTTTGTTAATGAATTGATACCACTAAATGCACTAGTTTCTATTTTTTCAACTGTAGATGGAACTGTATATTCACCATATTCAAATCCTGGCGCCGCAAGTATTATTGCTTTTCCATCTTTTGATAATAATAAGTTTCCGTTTGTTTGATAATTATTATTTTCTTCATTAACAATAAAAGATGTTAACGATTCACATCCACTAAAGATTGATCCTAAATTATCTGTGAAGTATGTGTTTTTATTAAATACTACTTGTGATAACTTAGTACATCCACTAAATACTAGTTCTTCAACATCTACTTTACTATTTGGAAGAACTACTTTTTCTAAATTTGTACAATTATTAAATGCTTTTTCATAAATAAATTCAGATTCAGCATTATCTTCGAAAACAACTTCACTTAAAGAAGTACAATTATTAAATGCTTCTTTTCCAACATAAACTATATTTCTAGTGACTTTAACACTTTCTAAACTTTCGCAATTTTCAAAACAATTATTTGGAATTCTATCAGCATTGAATGTAATGCTCTTTAGTCCAGAATTTTTAAACATTGATTCTGAGAATTTTGTAAATATTCCATTATCTACTGATTCTAAACTTGTACAGTTTAAGAATACTTCTTTACCAGCATTTCTTAATGCTGTAATATCTATATGTTTTAAATTAGTACAATCTTTAAATACTTGAGCACCCATCGCATATACACGACTTGTGTCTATTGTTTCTAAACTTTCACAGCCTTCGAATGCTCTAGTTCCTAGTAACATTATATTTTCTAAGTTGATTGTTTTTAATTTCTTATTGTTAGCAAACGCGAATTCTTTAACAAATGTACATGTATTTCCTTGATCATCCTTTAAGAATGTTACACTTTCTAATGCTGTACAATTGTAGAATGCGTACTTATAAACTTCTTTAACACTTGCTGGGATGACTACACTTGTTACGCTATCGTTTGATGCAGGTGTTTTTGCGGCATCATAGTCATCTTCTTCAATCTTGATTTCATAATCTGTTGTGTATAGAGAGAATGCAAATGAACCGATATAAAGAATACCTTTATCATCTGGAATTACAACTCTACCACCCATACCTTTATATGCAGTTAATGTTTGTCCTTCAATTACAAACTCACTCTTAACATTTACTCTAGTAGTAGCCATTAGAGAAGAAACTCTTCCATCGACTTCCACTTTTAGTGTGATAGTAGCACTACCTTCTTTTAGTCCTGTTACTACACCATTTTCATCTACTATTGCTACCTTATCATTTGTTGTTGACCATATTAATTTATAATCTTTTAAATTCCAAGGTTCTAATTCATAAGCTATCTTAATTTGTTCACTTGGGTATAATGAAACTGTAGGTTTTTCAGTGAAGAAGAATGTATCTCCAGTTTCCCCAATGTCAGCTACTTCAGGTCCTTCAACAAAGGCCTTTAGAGTTTCAAAATAAGTAAACTTAATATCTGTTAATTTATTAGATGTATTTACTTCCTTTTTATTTTCTCTTACCTTTATTCTTAAAATAGTTTGGTAAGGGAATCCATCTGTGTTCATTGTAATACAAGTAATTAATGCAGTACCTGCACCAACCGCTTCAATTTGTCCATCATTTACTTTAATAACACTTTCATCAGATGATGACCATTCTAAGTTTTTAAAGTAATTTGCTTGAATTTCAGGATCTTCATCAATAACTTTATCATTTGTTGTTAACATTTGAGATAAGTCTAATGTGTCACCTGTGTAAATATCTTTATGGAATTGATATGATCCATTCTTATAATCTGATACATATTCATCTTTATATCCAATAGTTGGTGAGTTTGTACCAGGTAAAGTTACATATGTGTAAGCTTGGTTAAGTGCATAATCATCTACGAAGAATCCTAATCCATTTCCTAATGGATACTCATCTCCATCTTGTTCACCTTTACCATATTGTAATAAATCCATATAATCAGTAATCTCTACTGTTACTTTACTAATTTCACCTTTTTCACTATAAATAGGAATTACATATTCACTTAATGAAACAAGTTTATCATTAATTAAAGTAAATGGTCTGATTGATTGTGCATAATGATTATCATATACATAGACATCAACATAATATCTATATTCTTTTGCAGTTTTATCGTATTTTGTATAGAACTGTGCATCAGTAATAACTGGTGCTTGATAATCAACATAGAATGAGAATTCAAATGTATTATTTAAGTTATTAGCTAAACCACCATCACCATAGTCTAACTCTGCTTGCATCGAGAATGTGTATTTTGTATTATTTTGTAATCCTAATTCAGCAGCTGTAATATTAATTAAATCATAACCAGGAATAATTGAACCGCTAAAATATGCTTTATGTTCATCATATTTAACATGTTCATAAACAATTTCACCAGTATCAGCATTTTTGATAACTGTTGTCATCTTCTTCGCATTACGAAGTAAACCTGCATAAACTGTAGTTATACCATTAATAGTGTCTATGTTATAACCAATAGCAGCATGTTCTTCGGTTGCTGGAATCTTATCATATGCATCTTCATCCATTTCATAAACGTATGATCCAAGCGGAATGATATAACTATAGTAATATGTTCCAAGTGGAGTTGTTGCATAATAATCAGCTTTTAATTTATCTTCTTCATCGATTGAGCCATTGTAAGCTTCACTTTCAACTTCATAGTAAGTTTTATCGAACATTGGAGCAACCGTCCAGTCTCCAAAGAATGCCAAAAAAGGAATTGATAAATCAATTTCATCTTCATTTAACGATTGTAATACAGCAAAACCCTCAACATACATACCATTAATAAATGATCTTCTGATATAAGCAATTTCTTCATCTGTAAGTTCTAATCTATAATTAATTGTAACAACACCATTAGGGTTAACTGTTACGATTTCGCCATTGATACTACCATCACCAGTAACACTTGCATTAGTGTTAGGATTTAACATATATGCTTTTTCAGCAACATATTCAGGATCTGAAGTTGATAAACTTTCAGTCATTGTAAAGTTTGTTAAACGATATATAAGTTCTTTATTTGAAGTGTTATGAACATTGAATACTAATTCATAAACACCAGTTTCTTCAGGGTCATCTTTTAATTCTAATTTTGGTTTAGTTTGACCATCAACAGATAGATAAGCTAATGTATCTACTGCGTATTTTAAGTTACCTAAACCTGCACCTTGTTTTCTAGGTGAATATGGATTTCCTTGTTCATCTAGAACAATTGTACCAGTTGACATTAATAATGAATTAGCCATGTTAGTTAATTCAGAAGCTGTCATGTCTGGATATCTTTCTTTTAATGCTTGTTTAACTAAAATAATTACACCACATAAGTTTGGACAAGCCATTGATGTACCAGAGATTTCATCATATCCGCCACCAGGAACTGATGATAATATTGATCCACCATGAGCTGTAATTTCAGGTTTTAATGATAAATCTGAAACAGGACCCCAACTTGAGAATTCAGACATAAATGGACCAGCAAGATATGATTTATCAAAAATTAATGTACCTGATCCTTTTGAAGCTAAATATTCACCATCATCTTTTGAGATAGAACATAAAGCAATCTCTAGTCCCATACCTGCATTCATAAATACATCACCAGCTATATTATTATATATAATACAACCAATAGCACCTTCAGCTAAAGCTACTTGAGCTTTCTCTTCGAAGCTTGTATCACCACGTTTTACTAAAGCAATTTTTCCTTCTACATCAATACTTGAATAGTTAACTTTTTTACCAACACCAGGTACTGTAACATATTCAAGTTCTATTTTATCTGACTTACTATTTAGTTTTTCAAATAACATATCATAGAAATCATATGGCTCACCAGCGTTATCATTAGCATTATTGAAGAAGAATGTATAACCATTTTCATCAACAATATATTTACTCTTAACACCACTAATTGAAGCTACAGCAATTGTTGAAGCATATGTACCAGGAGAACCAACAGTTGCTGAATCTGGATTTGAAGCTTTATTAGTATTACTATTTTCAGAACCATAACCAGAGCTATAGTCATTACTTGCAGCAACGACTAATGAAATACCAGCATCTTCAATCTTATCATAAACTACATTAATATATTCATTATCTGATGATCTTGAGAACCCACAAGCACTTCCTAATGATAAGTTAATAGCATCTACACCAAGTAAAATTGCATCTTCAAGAGCAGCTAGAATATCATCTTGAATAGCGCCATTATTAATATCACCAAACACCTTCATAAGTACTAATTGAGTATTCACAGCAACACCAGTAATAACATCATCCTTACCACCAATGATACCAGCAACATGTGTTCCATGGTCAGAATCATATGGAGCAACATCTGGATCTTTATCAGCATAGTCATATGCAAATGGTATTTTTTCATTTAAATATACATCTTGAACTTTCATATTTTGACGATAACCATAAGCTTTTGAATCATAAAATACTTCTTCTACATCACTAATTGATATCATTTGATTATCAGGCATATTTTGGAAAACTGTATGATGAATATCAAAACCTGAGTCAAGTATCGCAACAGCTGTATTTGAACCATCATAACCAACATTGCTTGAGTTGAAAATACCAGTTTCATAAACATCAACATAGTTAGTTACAGCACTATAACTATCAGTACTAGTAGTTTCATATTTAGGCTCAGTATAAACTTCAGAAATTGTGAATTTAACATCATATCCAGCTTTAACTAATTTCTTAAATTGACCATAAGTAGTTTCAGCAGAAAATCCATTTAATAGAGTTGTGTAGGAATGATTCACATTATTAATATACTTTTTATCAAGTAATTCATTAGCTAATTCCTCTTGCTCTGCATTCATTGTTGAAATACTAGAACTAACTTTACGGCTATTAGCATATTCTCCTAATGTCTCATATCCTTTATTATCTAAACTATATGAATCAATAAGACCAGCTTTATCAATAGTAATAATGATGTTAATCTTATCATTATCATCTAAGCCTTTTAATTCACTAAATAGATTTTTGTTCAGATACTTTTCATTATCAGTGATATCAGCAATTAAATCTAAACTTTGTAAATTCAATCTAATTGTTTCATCATCATTCATATCAAAAGAATTCTCATCTCCTGTACATGCGATGCCCCCAGAGACAATTAATGCAAACAACATCACTAATAGAAGCTTCTTTAAAATTTTCATAATATATACTCCTTTTCTATTATTAATTTCTTTATTTAATAAATTTAAGTAATTTTTAACTTATTTCTATCCAATAAGAAAAAATTTCCCTAATTACACCTAATTATAAATTATAACATATTTTGTCAAAAAAAGCAATCTTATTGTAAACACCAAAAGAACAGCTATTCATTATCAAAAAACAAAAAACGCTTAGGGATCCTAAGCATTTTCTTCTTCATAATAACCAAACAAAAATATTTTTTCAAAATCAATAGAATCAAAATCTGCAAGGTTATCTTTTTCTATTTCATCTATTTCCTCATGTCTATTCTTTTTCTTCATATAGTCTTTAAGCGTTATCAACCCCGTTATAGGAACCAAAAATATTAATACAGTATTAATTGAAGTAAGTACCTGAGAAAATATAGCTTCAACTGGTAGATTTTTCATCATATTTTTTCCATCCATTGGAGGTTTAAAATCACCATTAAAATTATTTGGAAATTCACCATCAAACTCTGGAAATCCCTCAAAATCCTTATCTGGCATTGGCATATCAGCCGGAAATTCTTTTACACCAAACTTAAACATAAATCCACCAATTCGAAATAAATTTCTATTTCCTGTTAAACATGTGGAAATATTTACCAATTGTGAATTTATTGCATTCCCCCTAAATTTTGGAAATGATTTTTTTGTATTCATTGATATTGGTATCGAAACAACAACTATTAACAAAACTATAAAAGCAATTATACTATCAATTTTTAGAATCTTAATGTGATTAGATTTAACATATGTATGATTTATTTTTCTTTCTGTCAATACAGCAAATACAAACATCGAAACAGAAAATAACATACTAAATATCAATAAATATGAGAAAAATAAATAACAAATAGGAACAATAACTATCGAAATTATTTTCAATACAATAAATAATTTAGGATCTATTGCACATTTTAATTTTTTTCGCGAAATACCTTTCGAATCTTGAATTTCTTTTTTCCTTGTTTTCTTTTTTTCTCTCTGTTTTCTAATTTCATTTTGTTTTCTTTTTGAAATTATTCTACTCATAGAATTCACCTATTCATATCTCAAAGCTTCAATCGGGTCTAATTTAGCAGCTTTTAAAGATGGTGCTATTCCAGCAATTACACTGACTAACACACTTATAATAAACCCTATTAAATAATAGAAAATATTATAACTAATAAAAGTAATTTCTGATGAAGTAGTTGTAAATAAATTAGTTAATACACTTAATGTAATTGATATTACTATACCTAATAAACCTCCAACTACACCCAATATTAGAGCTTCAAAAACAAATATTTTATATACATCTTTTCTTCTTGCACCAATAGATCTCAATATACCAATTTCTTGAGTACGTTCAATTACTGATATATATAAAACAATTATAATCATAATACTTGATACAACCATTGATATTGCTGCAACCGCTGTTAAAACTATTGTTCCTAAATCTATATATTCTAAAACTAATTGAGAAGAATCGTCTGCGATTTTCCCTATTAAATTTAATTCTTCAATTTCTTGGATAATATTCTCAAGATACGTTATATCTTTTGCTTTTAAGTATAAAACATTAATCTTATCTCCTGTTTTTATCTTTTCTACACCATCTATTGTTAAATAAACATCATACTTATTTTCATTATCAAAAATTCCTACAATATTATAAATAATCTCTTCTCCATTATTTTTAAAAGAAATTTTTTTTCCAATGACACTAATCACCGATTCATCAGATATAGTACTAGCAAAATCTAAATCTATAATAATTTCATCATCATTTTCAGCTTCTTTGCCATATAATAAATCTGGCATATTATATGAAACATATGGTAATACATTACTCACTGTATACTCTATTTCATCCACTAAGCATTCAATTGATTTTTCATAATGAGATTCCATCATGCTACCTATACCATCAATTTTTTCAACTTCATCTATAGCCTCTTGACTTATTTCTGATCCTGGTGTTGTAACAGTTATAATTGTTGATAATGCATTTTGATTATAATAATCTGTTACATAATCTGTTATTCCTTTACTCAACGATAGAATTAGTATTAATGCCGCTATACCTATTGATATTGCAAAAGAAACAAGCATACTCCTACTTAATTTATCTTTAACATTTGTTACTGATATTCTAAATAGTTCTTTTAAACTAATATTTTTAAAATCCATTCTTAAATATCTGTTATTCTTTTCTTTTGCTATTTCAGTTTTTTGCTCATCACTAACAATTAAACCATTATCTAATTTAATTATTCTATTACAGTTTTCTGCAACTTTATTACTATGAGTAACAATTAAAACTAATTTTCCCATTTCAGCAATTTTCTTTAATATTTTTAAAACTTGTTCGGCAGACTCATTATCCAACGCGCCTGTAGGTTCATCAGCAAGAATTATTGAAGGATTATTTGCTAGGCATCTTGCAATTGCTACTCTTTGTTTTTGACCACCTGATAATTGATTTGGATACTTATCAATTTGTTTATCTAATCCTACTATTTTCAAAAGTTCTATTACTCTTTCTTTTCTAGTTTTTTTATCAATATTACTCATTTGCAATGCTATTTCAACATTTTGACCTATTGACATATGAGATATTAAATTATAATTTTGAAAAATAAATCCAATAGTATTTTTCCTATAATCATCCATTTGCTTTTCTGAAAAATCACGAATGAATTTGCCTTTAATAACAACACTTCCCGTATAATCTGTGTCTAAACCTCCTAAGATATTTAACAACGTTGACTTCCCACAACCGGATTCACCAAGTATTGCTATAGTTTCATTATTACTAATTTCCAAATTTATCCCTTTTAATACTTCCTGTTTTTTTGAATTTGTAATTCTATAAGTCTTACATAAATTTGCTATTCTTAATATATGTTTCATCGCTATCTCCTTTTATTGATAGTATTATAACAAATTAAGTTAAATCAAAACTTAAAGCGACTATAAATATACTTAAAAA